>NZ_JBFTQB010000261.1:0-7085 GCF_056398785.1 Paenibacillus sp. 01T422
GTATGGGGGTCATGCTCGCAGTCTTAATTTCCGGGACGATTCTTTCGAACATGGTGTCATCTTGGGAAACAGCGAAATATTTGTTTATGGTCAACTTGGACTTAACCAAGTATCTTACGGGAGGTCTGCCACCGATAAAAGGTATGGATTTATCCTTCTCCCTAAGTGTTCTAAGCGTCTGGGCCGCAATTTCGCTGATTGTTTCCTTTACTGTTTTCTCCCGCAAGGATATATTGAATTAACAAGATACAAAGGAGTCGCGGAACTCCTATCAAAGAACCCTATATTAGAAAAAGGAGGGCTTCAATGACTGAGCAACTAGAATTTGCAAATGGAAAAGCCCCAACATCGGATTATGATGTCGATGATATTCAAGTACTGGAAGGGCTTGTCGCTGTTCGTAAAAGACCAGGGATGTATATCGGCAGCACGAGTTCTTCCGGTTTGCACCATTTGATTTGGGAAATTGTCGATAATGCGGTTGATGAGCATCTTGCCAAACATTGTTCCAAAATCAATGTGACCATACATAAAGATCAGTCCATCACAGTGCAAGATAACGGTCGAGGTATTCCGACAGGTACGCATAAGACAGGAGTTCCTACACCGCAAGTTGTTTTTACGATTCTTCATGCCGGTGGCAAGTTTGGCGGTTCTGGATACAAGAAATCGGGAGGACTGCATGGTGTTGGTGCTTCGGTAACGAATGCCCTCTCGGAGTGGCTGGAAGTTGAAATTTACCGCGACAGCAAAATACACAAAATGCGTTTTGAATACCGGGTCGATGATGCAGGTGTCGAGCATGTTGGTGAACCTGTGACCAAGCTTGAAGTTATAGGGAATACGAACCGGACAGGGACCAAAGTTACGTTCAAACCGGACAAACGGGTATTCCAAGGCGGTACCACCATTTCGTACGATACCTTATCCGAGCGATTGCAGGAGATTGCCTTCCTGAATTCGGGTTTACTTGTTAATTTAAAAGATGAGCGTACGGATAAACAGGATTCTTTCCAGTATGAAGGCGGCGCGAGCCAATTCGTTGAATTCCTGAATGAAGAGAAAACGGTGCTTCATCCCGTTATTCATTTTGCTTCTGAGAAGGACGAAATTGAAGTGGAAGTGGCTCTTCAGTACAATGATGGCTACACAGAAACGATTGCCTCATTCGTAAACGCAATCCCAACCCGCGGCGGCGGTACGCACGAAACGGGTTTTAAGACGGCATATACGAGGGTCATGAATGAATATGCACGTAAAGCGGGCATTCTCRAAGAGAAAGATAAAAACCTTGACGGTACCGACCTAAGAGAAGGTATGATGGTCGTGATCAATATTAAGATGGGCGATGTCGAATTCGTCGGTCAAACCAAGGATCAGCTTGGAAGCGCTATTGCCCGAAGTGCGGTGGATGCGGTTGTTTCAGACAAAATGACTGTGTTTCTGGAAGAAAATCCGCAAATCGCGCAGATGATGCTGAAGAAGGCTGTTCAAGCCTCTAGAGCTCGAGAAGCGGCTCGTAAAGCTAGGGAAGAAATTCGCAGCGGGAAAAAAGGGAAAAGCGAGAGCTCGAATCTAGGCGGCAAGCTAACCCCTGCGCAATCCAAAGATTTGCAGCGTAATGAATTGTTCGTCGTCGAGGGAGATTCTGCTGGAGGTTCTGCGAAGCAAGGGCGTGACTCCAAGCATCAGGCTATTTTACCGCTGAAAGGGAAACCAATGAATCCCGAAAAGGCGAAACTACTCGACATTATGAAAAACGAAGAGTATAAAGCGATCATTGCAGCGATCGGGGCAGGAGTTGGCTCTGAGTTCGAAGTCGAAGAGATGAACTACGGTAAAATTATCATTATGACGGATGCTGATACCGACGGCGCGCATATTCAAGTGCTGCTTCTGACGTTCTTCTATCGCTACATGAAGCCTATGATTGATGCAGGCAAGGTGTACATTGCACAGCCGCCGCTTTTTAAAGTGACTAGAAAAGGCAAAAATGGCGGATATAAATATGCATGGACCGACGAACAACTGCAAGTTGTTGTGAAAGAGCTTGGCAAGAATACCGAGTTACAGCGGTACAAAGGTCTTGGCGAGATGAATCCCGATCAGTTATGGGAGACAACCATGAATCCAGAAAGTCGGCAGCTGCTGCAGGTTCAAATCGAAGACGCTGCAAAAGCGGAACGCCGAGTAACAACCCTAATGGGCGATAAAGTTGATCCGCGTAAACGTTGGATTATCGAGAACGTCGATTTTACCGAATATGTAGAGTAGACCAAAAAGAGTGGTGACTGAAAGTTGGGTATTTTAGAAGAATTTTTACCAGCCTATCTAGAGGAGATCGTTGGCGATCGATTCGGGCGTTATTCCAAATACATTATCCAGGATCGCGCGATCCCGGATGTTAGAGACGGCTTGAAGCCTGTACAACGGCGCGTATTGTACGCAATGTACGATTCAGGGAACACCCCTGATAAACCATACCGCAAGTCCGCAAAAACGGTCGGCGATGTGATGGGGAACTATCATCCGCATGGAGATGCCTCCATTTATGACGGTATGGTTCGTATGGCACAGCCATGGAAAATGGGTCATACACTTGTGGATGGCCATGGTAACTGGGGATCTCTTGATGATGATCCACCGGCAGCAATGCGGTATACCGAAGCAAGGCTCTCAGAAATTGCGATGGAGCTGCTTCGTGATATTGAGAAGCGCACCGTTATGTTCAAAGATAACTTTGATAACTCCACGAAGGAGCCAGTTGTGCTCCCGGCGCGATATCCCAATCTGCTTGTGAACGGTGTGAGCGGCATTTCGGCAGGTTTTGCGACAGAAATTCCACCGCATAACTTGCGTGAAATTATTGATGCCTGCACAGCGATGATCGATAAGCCTGAGATTACAGTCGACGAGTTAATGACAATCGTCAAAGGTCCAGACTTCCCTACCTCCGGCATTATTATGGGGGAAGATGGGATTCGTGAGGCTTATCGCACAGGCAAAGGGCGTATCTATATACGGTCCAAAACAGCGATCGAAGACATGCGCGGCGGAAGACAGCAAATTGTGATCACCGAAATTCCGTATCAGGTCGTGAAAGCGCGTCTCGTAACCGCTATGGAGAATATCCGACTTGAGAAGAAGGTCGAAGGAATCGCGGAAGTTCGGGACGAAAGCGGACGTAATGGATTACGGATCGTCATTGAGCTGAAAAAGGAAGCGGATGCGCAAGGGATTTTGGCGTACTTGCTGAAGAAAACGGATTTGCAAGTAACGTACAATTTCAATATGGTTGCGATTGTTAACAAAGCACCGCGCCAATTGGGTATTCGTGAAATTCTGGAAGCTTACATTGGGCATCAAAAGGAAGTTGTCACATTCCGTTCCCAATATGAGCTTGAGAAAGCGGAAGACCGCGCTCATGTGCTGGAGGGGCTTGTCAAGGCTCTTAATATTTTGGACGAAGTGATCGCGACGATCAAAGCGTCCAAAAATCGTCAGGATGCACAAAACAACTTGGTTGAGAAATTTGGCTTTTCTGAGCGTCAAGCGGACGCCATTCTTGTCTTGCAATTATACCGGTTAACGAATTTAGAAATCACAACCCTTGAAAAAGAGTTGAAAGATGTTGAAAAAGTAATTGCTTATTTACGTGGCATTTTGGGCAGTCTGAAAAAGCTGTTAGGTGTAATTAAAGATGAAATGGGCGAAATCCGGAAGAAATACGGCATTGAGCGCCGTTCAGCTATTCAAGGCGAGGTTGAAGAGCTCAAAGTGAATCTGGAAGTGCTCGTCAACCCGGAAGATGTCTTCGTAACGCTTTCTAACGAAGGTTATCTGAAACGGACTAGCAAGCTTTCGTTTACACGATCAGGCGGAGAACTGGAAAATACAGGCCTCAAAGAAGGCGACTACTTGCGCTTCTTGCTCGACGTAAATACGATTGAGAGTTTGCTGATCTTCACCAAAAAAGGCCAGTATTACTTACTGCCTGTCCATCAAGTGCCAGAGTAYAAGTGGAAAGAAAATGGTACCGCGATCGTCAACGTCATTCCAATCGCCAAAGAAGATCGCATCGTCAGTGTGATTCCGATCAAAGGCTTTGAGGATCCAACAAAATCGCTTGTATTCGTCACCCGCAAAGGCCAAGTGAAGCGTACAGAGCTCAAAGAGTATATGACGAACCGCTCCAATGGACTTGTCGCTTGTAAGCTTTCTGAACAAGATGAAGTGCTGTATGTGCATCTCAGTGACAACACGAAAGAAATCCTGCTTGTCACGAAGCTGGGCATGAGCATTCGCTTCCGCGAGGAGGAAGTAAACCCGATGGGCCGTGCGGCCGCGGGTGTGCGCGGCATCCAGCTCAAAGAAGACGATGATGTCGTCTCGGCTGAGTGGATTTATGGGGATGAGGGGGAAGTGCTCGTCATTTCGGACCTCGGGTATGCCAAGCGGTCCCTTGTCGTTGATTATCCGATTCAAGGGCGTGGAGGAAAAGGTATTCTAACCTTTGAGTTCAAAGAAGGCAAGCGTGTCAGACCGAATGGAACAGGTTTAATCCGAACATTCATTGTGAAAATGGATTATCAGATTACAGCCGTGATGAGTAATGGAGAGAAGCTTCGCTTCTCAACGGAGACAGCGCCACTGGAAGATCGTAAAGCGCAGGGCAAACAGCTTATACCTGTTACCAAAACAGAGTCCATTATAGAAGTGCTGCGTTTCCCTCAGTCATAACTGACAGTAGGTGGATCCAGTTTCTCCATCAGCCTAAAAGCTAACTCTAATAAGACCCACAGGGGCATCGGYTCGTCTAATCGATCCAGCCACTGTGGGTCTTTCAGCATGCCGGCCTCGAGTGCCTTTTTGCCAAGCTCTATTTTCCAATCATCCACTTTGAACCACTCCTTAACGTGATCTGCGATACTAACTGCTTCACAGTATATGTCAGAAGTGGGCTAAGTGTTAAAAAGAAGTCGAGACTTTCTTCAAGTTCGGACAAAGTAGTTGATGACTCGACAACATGCCACAGCATGTCCCGGGAATGTGCAGCTTTTGTAGGAAAGTATTAACGGCATTAACCTTTTAACCGTTGAAAATGCGTGCTATACTTGCGTTATAGTAGATGTTGGAAGCGAGTTGATGTGAGGTTGTATTCCGATGAGTTTGGAAAGCTGTGGCTGAAATTGTCTAAGGAATTGAAGAGCCAGATGGAAGTAGGATTAGCACCTACGATTACAGAAGGGCAACTTAACGTGTTAGAATTGCTTATGACGAACGAGCGTATGAAGCCTTCAGATCTAATCGAATATTTATCTACAACGCCTGCAGCGGTTACAACGCTATTAGATCGTATGGAGAAAAGTGAGTTAGTCGTGCGGGTGCGAGATGAGAAAGACCGTCGTATCGTTTGGGTACACGTGACAGACAAAGGAAGGACGGAATGCGAGCGAGGTACGTTGGTCCGAGAACAACTGCTGGACACTTACCTGAGCCGCGTTTCCGCCCATAATCAGAAACTGCTTATTTATTTGTTGGGGAAGGTCGCCAATTAATCGCAGAGGCGCCCCCAAGAGTGAATTTACAATTCTGGAATTGTAAATTCACTCCATGGCCGCTGCACGGGCGGCAGCGACCGAAAGCGCATCGTCTCTTTGAGTGTTGGATGCTCAAAGGACAGAGCCGTCGCCCAGAGCGCTAGCTGCTGGCCGGGCTTGTTGACCGCGCTGCCGTAGCGCTGGTCGCCGTACAGGATGCAGCCGATGGCAGCCAGCTGCACGCGGATTTGATGCGGCCGCCCGGTGTGCAGCTTGATCTGGATCAAGCTGAGACCGTCTTGGCTGCCGAGCAGCTTATAATCCAGCACAGCCTCCTTGGCTTCGTGCTGGCCTGGTGTGACAACGCTGACGGTATTCGTCCGCGTGTCTTTCCAGAGCCAGTGACGCAGCGTAGCGGTCGACTGTGGCGGTTTGCCATGCACAATAGCGACATACGTTTTGTCGAGATGCCTAGTTCTTACCGCGTCCGACAGCCGTGACGCGGCTTTTGACGTTTTGGCGAAGACCATCACGCCGCCTACAGGTCGGTCAAGCCGGTGGACAAGCCCGAGGTATACATTACCAGGCTTGTTGTGCCGGTGCTTGAGATCTGCCTTCAGGACGTTCAGCAGATCAGGATCGCGCGAGTCGTCCTCTTGTGTTGGCATGTTCACGGGTTTCTCTACTACGAGAATGTGGTTGTCTTCGAAAAGTATTGAAATTTGCGATGCTCCCGTACCATCTTTGGCTCCAGTCATCCTACGACTCCCAGCGTCCCAGAATACCGCAAGGGAGCATTAAGCCGGAGTGAGTGATCGGCAGGCCGATTTCTCCACTTGAAATCGTACCGCCATGCTTGCTTTTCATCGCCATCGTTAAGATGTTTTGCAGCACCGTAGCCGAAATACCTGTTGTATAAGAGTTAATTAACAGGAACAAAGGATTATCGGTCAAAATGCTCTGGCAGGTTTGAATGAAAGGGAAGAGGTCATCTTCTAGTTTCCAGGTCTCGCCATTAGGTCCGCGTCCGTATGAGGGAGGATCCATGATGATCGCATCATATTTGCTGCCGCGGCGCTGTTCTCTTTGTACGAATTTGAAGACATCATCGGTAATGAAACGTACGGGGCGGCTGCCCATATTGCTGAGATGCAGATTCTCCTTCGCCCATTGCACAACACCTTTGGCAGCATCGACGTGGCAAACCTCTGCTCCTGCATAAGCACAGGCCAGAGAAGCTCCGCCTGTATAAGCAAACAGGTTCAATACCTTGATTGGCCTTCCAGCGTTTTGGATTTTATCGATCATCCATTTCCAGTTGACGGCTTGCTCGGGGAATAAGCCCGTATGCTTGAAGCTGGTTGGTTTAATATAAAAGCTCAGCTTCTGGTCATAAGTGATCGTCCAGCGTTCCGGAAGTTCAGCATTCTGCTGCCACTGTCCGCCGCCGCTGGAGCTGCGGTGATAATGAGCATCGGCTTGACGCCATGCGGGTGTTTCTTTTTCCAAAGGCCAAATGATTTGTGGGTCAGGTCTTCTCAACAC
>NZ_JBFTQB010000262.1:0-11015 GCF_056398785.1 Paenibacillus sp. 01T422
GTCCATAGACCTCTATTCATTGGGGGATGGTCACTTGGGGGATTGCTGGCGCTTAGATTAGCAGCTCAAGGTTTGGCGGATGGCCTCCTCTTATTGGCGGCTACCGCTCGTTTTATTCGTTCGAAGGACGAAGCCCACTTAGGCCAGCCAGATGCTTATGTCAGGCAGATGATGAAAGCAGCTGCGCAAGATGCATTTGCTGTTGAATCCAATTTTCGCCAGATTCTGTGGACAGAAACTGAGCGGGAAACAGGAATAGGCGACCAACTTCCTCCAATAGGCAGCTGGAAAGTGCCCGCTCTGCTGGCAGGACTTCAGATTTTGCGGAAGGTGGAAGTTAGCGCTGTACTCTCGGAGATTACATGCCCTGCGCTGCTGTTCCATGGCAGAGATGATCGGATATGCCCTTACAAAGGGGCGGAAGAGCTTGCAGCTGGCCTGCCTAACGCCCAATTACATACCTTGCCTGATTGCGGTCATGCACCGTTTCTAGGAAGGGAAGAGGAGCTTGCAGCGGAGATGAGGCGGTGGTGGAATGAACAGCAGCAAAGAGATTGAGCGTCAGTTTAATCGGAGTTCGGCAGGTTCCTATGATCAGCATGCGAATGTACAGAGGATGATGGCGGAGCAGCTTGCTACAGCACTTAAGGTGTTGGAGGGGGCACGAGAAAGTACGCCAGTGCGCAGCATTCTTGAGATTGGCTGTGGCACAGGAATTGTGACAAGCGAGTTAGTTGAAAGATGGCCAACAGCGACAATTACCGCTTTGGACATTGCACCTGGCATGCTGCGGGCAGCTGAGCAACGTGTTCGAGGCAGTCAGCAAGCGATCAGGGACATAGACTTCATCCATGGCGATGTGGAGAAGTGGTCGGCAGCTGCACCGCCGGCTTCGTTCGATTTGATCGTCTCTGGCGCCTGCTTTCAGTGGTTGCAACAGCCGAAACAGACGCTTCAACATCTTCGGCATCTTCTTCGCCCAGGCGGCAGGTTGATGTTTACGACGTTCGGGCCGGCAACATTTTATGAGCTGCATGAGTCATTCCTGGAGGTGTATCGACAGAACGGGGAGCAGCCGCAGCGGCATGGGCTGGCTTTTCAATCCTCCGCTGGGTGGAGAGAAATGCTTGTTGACAGTGGCTTCTCACATATGCAAGAAGATCAATTGCTTCAGGTGGAAACGTACCCGACTCCAAGGGATTTTTTGCATGCAGTTAAAGCAATGGGGGCCAGCACGTCAGAAGCATCGGTTGTACCGGGCATTAGCACAAGGCGTTTGTTTACCAACATGTACAAAGCGTATGAGACGAAGTTTAGCGTAACAGGAGGCGTTTCAGCTACCTATGAGCTTTTGATGATGCAAGCGAAGGTTCCTAATAAAGATAGAGATTCAGACAAGTTCTGAAGTCTCTATCTTTTTTGTTTTCTACATAGTTTTGACACATTTATGTGCTAAAGTATGGAAAATTAAGCATGGAGGGAAATCATGGGAGTAACCTGGACGAACACGGAAGTTGTTCATTTATTGCTTCGTGCCGGATTTGGAGGGGCAGAAGACGAAGTTAATGCTTGTGTAGCGCTGGGGCGCGAGGAGACGGTACGACGGCTTATCGCTGGTGAAGCATTGACCCAAGTGGCAGTGCTGCCCCCTTTTGATCAACTATACGCAGATGGCAAGAAAGCTCTGGACCCCTTACAGCTTGGCGATCAGCAAATGTACTGGTTATACCGGATAGTGAACTCCAGTACACCGTTGATTGAGAAAATGACGTTGTTTTGGCACGGGCATTTTGCAACCGCAAATTACAAGGTCAGGGATGTCACACTGATGGTTCAGCAAAATGCGCTGTTCCGGAAGTATGCGTTAGGCAATTATAAGGAGCTCGTGCTCGCTATCGGCAAAGATCCGGCTATGATGATTTGGCTCGATGTGAATCGCAATAAGAAAAACAAACCGAATGAGAACTACGCGCGTGAAGTGATGGAGCTGTTTACACTTGGCATTGGTCAATATACCGAAGCAGATGTGAAGGAAGCGGCGAGAGCTTTCACGGGCTGGACCTATAGCGAGAAGGAAAACAAAGTAGCGTTTAATCCCAAACAACATGACAATGATCCGAAAACGCTGCTCGGTGACAAGGGGAATCTGGACGGAGATGAGGCTATTGATATTATTTTTCATCAAAAGTCGCTATCTACATTTCTGGCTTTGAAATTGCTCAGATATTTCGCTGCAGATAATCCGCCAGACAGCTGGGTACAGCAAGTGGCGAAGCTCATCACCCAGAAGGAGACAATCGGAGAAGTGCTTCATGAGCTGTTCTTGTCGGATGATTTCTATAATCCTGATCTGCGGTTATCCCTCATCAAAACACCGGCTGATTATGTAGCTGGCATTCTCAAAACGTTGCAGGTGCCTGTTGCCAAAGGGCATGCGCAAGCCATGAGAAAGATGGGCCAGGAACTCTTTTCCCCGCCTGATGTTGCCGGCTGGAGAGGCGGCGCATCATGGCTCAATACCAATTTGCTGCTCGCGAGGTATCAATTTGCTGAGTCCATTGCCATGCAAATGAATAATAAGAAGCTGATGCCGGCTGATATGACGCCGAAGCAAGCGGAACTGGCAGAGGAGTGGGTGAAGCTGTGGAGTCAGCATCTGGGGATCACACAATTGTCTGATAAGACGTTGAAGGGTCTAAGTGCTTATGTGGAAGATACCATTATACATACAAAACAGAAAAATGCCGGTTTACGGGGCTTGTTGCAGCTGCTTCTGATCAGTCCAGAAGCACAAATGAAATAGCGGAGGTGAAAGCATTGAAATTAACAAGAAGGGAATTTCTGCTGAAAGGTACGGCGATGTTTGCTACTTTAAGCCTTGGCGGTATCTTGTTTACCGAAACTGGCAAATCGATATTCGCCGGGGGAGCCAGTGACGATGTCGACGAGCCTGTGCTGGTTGTTGTGCAGCTTAGCGGAGGCAATGATGGCATTAATACGCTGATTCCTTATGGGCAAGGCGTTTATTATGATGCAAGGCCGCTACTAGCCTATCAGCAAAAGGATGTGCTTGCCCTTGATAATCAAGTAGGCCTGCATCCTAGCCTGGCAGGGCTTGCAGTTCTTTTCAAGAGTGGGAACATGGCGGTCATCCAAGGTGTAGGTTATCCGGAGCCGGATCATTCCCATTTCCGATCCATGGAAATTTGGCAGACCGCAGAGCCAGCGAAAATAAGCCGGAGCGGCTGGTTAGCCCGCTATGTAGAGTCTTCGCTGCGCGATAATGCGAACCCGCTCAAAGCGGTTCAGGTTGGTGCAGCGGGCAGCAAAGCTTTTGCTTCGGAAAAGATGAGCTTTCCTGTTATTCAATCGCTGGAATCGTACCATGTGATCGATCCGAAAACGCCGATGATGGACAAAAATCGGATAACCAAAGCTTTTTTGGACATGTATGGTGATCAGAACCCGATGGAACAGCTGCGAGTCGTTTCGGAGCGCGGAAATGAGGCGTATAAAAGCGTTGAAGCCATACAATCGTTAACAGCTGCTTATGTCAATAAGGTTGAGTATCCGAAAACAGGTTTCTCCAGTGATCTTCAACTCGTTGCCAAGCTGTTAGCCGGAAAGTCGGGAACGCGGGTATTCAATGTCCAAATCGGCGGATTCGATGATCATGCGGATGAAAAGGAGCAGCATGCAAGGGTTTTGACACAGGTTGATCAGGGGCTGACGGCTTTTTATAAAGATATGGAAGCGCAGGGCCTGCAGGACCGGGTTGCTATTATGATGTTTTCCGAGTTTGGGCGTCGTGTGAAGGAAAATGGAAGCGGCGGCACGGATCACGGCACGGCAGCACCGATGTTTGTAATTGGCGGGAAAGTGAAAGGCGGGCTTTATGGCGCTTACCCGAGTCTAAGCAATTTGGATAACGGGGATTTGAAATATGAGGTTGATTTCCGCTCTGTGTACAGCACTTTGGTAGATAGTTGGTTAAAAGGTGATGCTTCGACTGTTCTTGGAAAACCCTATGAATCGTTGAAGTTTATATAGGGATAGTGGTAATCTATTTAATAGAGTGAAGATTTTTAGAAATTGATGGACGCATGGAAGGTGGGCTAAGTACGGTGGAAATAAAACCGATCTCGGATCATTTGAAGGAGCAATTAAACATCCTTTTCGTGGGATATAACCCAAGTATTCGATCGGGTGAAACCGGCCATCACTATGCGAATCCAAACAATCGATTTTACCGCATATTAGTTCAAGCTGGATTAACGCCTCGGCTTTATAAGCCTCAAGAAGATCAGGATCTGCTTAAACTTGGTTATGGATTCACGAATATCGTGGCGAGGCCCTCGTTGACGGCTGCTGAAATAACACCTGAAGAATATCGGGAAGGTCGCGTAATTCTCAGGAAGAAGATCCAAAGCATTCAGCCAAGAGTTGTATGCTTTGTAGGCAAAGGGGTTTATGAACAGTATAGCGGACGTAGAGGCATGACATGGGGCAGCCAGCCAGAGCCTGTCGTACCAGGAGTTGTAGAGTACGTATGTCCCTCCTCCAGTGGGCTGGTTCGGATGAAGCTCGAGGAGATGGTCGCTATCTATAGTGGAATTAAGACATTTATCGGGATGGAGTTGGGTAATGGATGAATATTCCGTGGCTGCATTGGGCGAAAGAAATTCAAGCGATTAGTCAAGCAGGGCTTGCTTATGGTGAGAACGGCTATGATTTGGAGCGCTATGAGGCGCTGCGCAAGATCAGCGTGGAGATGATGAGTCATTTCACGGACACCCCGATTGATAAGGTGACGGAATTATTCGCCAGCGATACGGGGTACCAGACGCCGAAGGTCGATATTCGCGCAGTTGTGCTGCAGGAGAACAAGGTGCTGCTTGTGAAGGAGAGAACCGACGGCGCGTGGGCTTTGCCAGGCGGTTGGGCGGATATCGGCTTCACACCGAGCGAAATCGCTGTCAAAGAAACACGCGAGGAAGCGGGTTACGAGGTCAAGCCTGTTCGTTTGCTGGCGGTTCTGGATAAGAAGTGCCATGCACACCCGCCTGCCCCAAACTACGTATACAAGATATTTATCTTGTGCGAGGTGGTCGGTGGGGAGGCGCTTGAGGTCAGCCTGGAAACGACCGAAGTCGGCTTTTTTGGCGAAAATGAGCTGCCGCCTCTGTCGATAGAGCGGAATACGGTAGAGCAGGTCAAACGGATGTTTGAGCTTGCTAGTGGCCCCGCGTCGCAGGTGCTGCTGGATTGAAACAAGAATGCTCCCCAGTCGTATAGCCACGGCGGGGAGCATTTTGATTTATCGCATCAATATAGGCTTAAGTTGATCGAGAATTTCCTCCATTTGCTTGGAGCATTCCTCGTACATCGCTTTTGCTTGTTTATTGTTGGTTGTCAGTCCGTACAGCATAAGGTCAGCTTCGCACTGTTTCAAGGTCGCGAAGAGGGTAGCTTTCTCCTGCGGCACGGGAACATTGATTTTATCGTCAAATAAATCAAGATACAGCTGGCCGTACGAATCGACCTGGCCTAGAAAAACATTTTCAACCGTTACGCCTACTTTGTCCAACTCCGTTTTCAGCCATCCCCGGTTAAATGAAAGGGTTGCTAACGCTTCATCCAATATCTCACCGTCCATGATGACGGCTTGCGGCTCTTTCTCCGGTGCAACCTTGATGCCAAGGTGCTTCGCAGTGAGCGGGAGATTTTCACGATGCAGCAATACATTAATCTCTCCGCTAGGCTCCATAATCGCAAATTCAACATCCGCTACTTTGAAAACCGACCGCTTCCGCAGTTGTTCCATAAGTTCATCCGTGGTAAGTCGTTCTTTTTTTAAATTATCTTCTAGAACCTTCCCGTCTCTAACGAGTACGGTGGCTTTGCTGTCAATAAAATCTCGCATTTTTTTGCTTTTAAGCTGCAAAAGTTCAATGCCTAGCGAACACGCGATCCAAACGGTTAATGAGATCATACCGAGGTACCATTTCGAATCGATATCCAAGGATATCGCTCCAGCCAGATTTCCAATGGTAATGCCCGTGATGTACTCGAACAGAGATAATTGGGACACTTGTCTTTTTCCAAGAATCTTGGTCATGATGAACAATACGATTACGGCTAAAAGGGTGCGTACGATGACTTCATAAGCATCGGGCATGTGATTTCCTCCTTACGTTTCAAAAAGAAATGAGAGCCAGTATAAAAAACGGCGGCTCAAAGGTGCTTGGCGGCAGGCTGTAGTGCCGAGTTTGCTGGAACTACAGGGCGCTATTTGAGCGAAATAGCCAGCTTTCAGAGATATTGGGAACTAGAGGGCTCTATTTGCCTCGATATGCCTGGTTTTAGGCGGAAATTGGTTGAATAGAGGATCGTAGTTCCTATTGAGGGCCCAAAGCATCGACTCCACGGAGAATAGAGGACCATAGTTCCTCTACTTTAGGACGACCCGTGTTCAATCAGGATGATGTCAGAAACAGTAGGCAAGTTTATACATTATTTGTGAAAATAATGGAAGTTATACGCCGGGGTCCAAAGGAAAAACGCCCAGCGGCCCATACGAAGGCTGCCGGCCCAAATGGCTGTGGTAGAGGACGATGTCCTCTACCCGCTACGCGGGCAGCGCAGCTGCTGCAAGCTTGCGCAGGTCGTGCGCCAGCGCTTCCGCTTTCTTGGCGGATGCGCCGCCGAGAAAGCTTAACGTGACGTGGACGTCCTGCGGATGCCGACAAAAAGCCGGTACGTGTCGGACGGTGCTGAAAGCGCTTTTGTCGAATGAGCGGAAGGATGCATGCGAGTATGGACTCCTTTTTGGCATTTTATGACACGTATTCTGGTTCCGGTTTCCTGCTTCAACTAGCATTGCCAACTAAGGTTTTACTTGATGCATGAGGAGAATATTGCTATCATAGCCATAATACAAAAAGCAAAGGTGTGGTCATTCATGGGAAATCGGGCCTATAACTTTAACGCAGGGCCTGCGGCATTACCGCTCGAAGTTTTGCAGAAAGCGCAAGAGGAACTTGTCGAATTCAAGGGTATCGGCATGTCGATCAGCAGCTATGTGCTGACAGGTGCTTGGGCGGAGAAAGCGGTTCAGGAAGCAAGCCTTTTTGGAGAAGTAGCAATTGCAGCTAGCTCCAAGGAGAGCAAATTCATGAAAATTCCGGAACTCAGTGAAATCAACATTCACCCGGCTTCCGCTTACCTGCACTTGACGTCCAATGAAACGATCGAAGGCGCTCAGTTCCAAAGTTATCCGGATACAGGCAATGTTCCGCTTATCGGAGATATGTCCAGCGATATCCTGAGCCGTCCAGTTGATGTATCGAAGTTCGGTATGATTTATGCTGGTGCCCAAAAAAATCTAGGTCCATCCGGCGTAACTGTGGTTATCGTCAAAGAAGATCTTCTACAGGACCTGCCGAAAACAATCCCGACCATGCTGCGTTATGAAATTCACGGCAAAAACAATTCCTTGTACAATACGCCACCGGTGTACTCCATCTACATGGTGAACCTCGTGCTGAAATGGATTCAGGAACAAGGCGGGCTAGCTGTTATCGAGAAAAACAATCTGGAGAAATCAGGTTTGATCTACAGCGCAATTGATCAAAGCGGCGGTTTCTACCGTGGTCCTGTTGATAAGGGCAGCCGTTCAGCCATGAACATCACATTCCGTTTGCAGGATGAAGAGCTGGAGAAGAAATTCATCAAGGAAACCGAGCAGAACGGGTTTGTCGGGTTGAAAGGCCATCGCAGTGTAGGCGGCTTGAGAGCATCTACCTACAATGCAGTTCCTTACTCCTCTTGCAAAGCGCTCACAGATTTCATGATTGATTTCCAAAAACGCAACGGTTAGTAACGGACGAAGACATACATGAGCTATTCATGGCACCCTCGTGTGCGCGTGAATAGCTTTTTTTTGTCTCAGGATAGATTGGTCGTTTTATCGTTTACAATGTCTTAAGATGGCCTCTGAGACGTTTTGAGGGGCTTTTTTTGAGAGGGGTGCGGAACTAGATCTAGTAGGATAAAAGAGGAGATTCTAGGCGGTGATCCTTTCGACATTTGTGAAAATTTCAAGTCTAAAATGAAAATATTTTTTCAAATCCTCTCGAGCCACGTCCTGTCTGGGTTTGGCTATTTTGGGGTCGATTATGTGTCATAATACACGTTGACAAACACAATATATTGATATAAATTTGAATCTATCAACTAGATGTCGTGGGGAAAAGCGAATTGGACATATCCTGAATTCGCAGCGGAAATACCGCGTAATACCGGGGAAATACCCGATTTACCGCCAATTTCAGCCGTTTTCCTTGTCGCGGAAATCCGCCTATTTTGTCGATAAGACAGAGGACAATACTAGATATAGATGGACGGTAAGATTTATATTACTAACTAGATATAGGTTATCTACATAAGACAGACACAAGAACGAGAGTGCTTGATCAATGATAGAGATGTTAGGAGACGGAGCCCATGCTGATTGCTTACGATTCAAAAACGGGGAATGTTCGCCGATTTATTAATAAACTTAAAATGCCGGCGATTCAAATCGAGGAAGCGATGAAAGTGGACGAGCCTTTCGTGCTCGTTACTTACACAACCGGATTTGGCCAAGTTCCTGAGAAGGTAAGTTCCTTCCTGGAATCGAACGCCTCGAAGATGATCGGAGTAGCAGCAAGCGGTAACCGTAACTGGGGAGACGGGTTTGCCAAAAGCGCAGACACCATCTCACAACTGTATGATGTGCCTGTGTTAACGAAGTTCGAGTTATCCGGCACCAAAAATGATGTAGAACGATTTGTTCAGGGGGTACATGCAATTGCGGCACATTGAGCTGAATAATTTATTAATGCAACGCGGAGCGGATGGTTTTTTTCAACTAGAGAAGGATAAAGAAGCTGTTGAAGTTTTTATGCAGGATGTTCACAGTAAAAGCCTCACTTTTCCCGATACGACTGCAAAAGTTCGTTATATGATTGATAACAACTATTATGAGAACGTCTATGAGCACTACACGTTAGAGGAAGTAAATCAAGTTTACCAAGTGGCCCACGATAATCAATTCGAGTTCGCCTCCTACATGGCAGCTTCGAAATTCTATACAGACTATGCTTTGCGCAGTGACGATAAATCCTTGTATCTGGAGCATTTCCCGGATCGCGTTGCAATTGTAGCCCTTTACTTGGGGCGCGGTAACGTTGAGACTGCTTCTACGCTTGCTGTATCGATGATGGAGCAGCGTTTGCAGCCAGCAACACCAACATTTCTTAACGCAGGGAAAAGCCGTCGTGGCGAGATGGTCTCCTGTTTTCTTCTGGAGATGGATGATTCTCTCAACTCTATTAACTACGTGCTGGCAACCTGCATGCAGCTTTCCAAAATTGGCGGCGGGGTTGCCGTTAACTTGTCCAAGCTTCGTGGGCGCGGTGAGTCCATCAAAGGTGTAGAACGCGCAGCGAAAGGTATTATGCCAGTTCTTAAGCTGATGGAAGATGCGTTCTCCTACGCGGATCAAATGGGTCAGCGCAAAGGCTCTGGAGCGGCTTATTACAACATTTTTGGCTGGGATCTTATGGAGTTCCTGGACAGCAAGAAAATTAATGCAGATGAGAAATCGCGTCTGAAAACACTTTCCATCGGCCTTATCGTACCGAATAAGTTCTACAAGTTGGCAGAAGAGAACAAACCTCTTCATGTTTTCGCGCCTTATACAGTTTTACAAGCCTACGGCAAGCATTTGGATGATCTAGATATTGATGAAATGTATGATGAGCTTCTGGCGAACCCGAAAGTTAAGAAAAAAGTAGTGATGAGCGCGCGTGACATGCTGATCAAAATTGCGACAACTCAACTGGAATCCGGTTATCCATATATGATGAATCGTACGAATGCGAACAGGGATCATGCCCTTAAAGGAATCGGAACGATCAAAATGTCTAATCTCTGCACAGAGATTTTCCAATTGCAAGAAACATCGGAAATCAATGATTACGGTCAAGATGATGTGATTCTCCGTGATATCAGCTGTAACTTGGCTTCCATGAACATTGCGAATGTGATGGGGCGCAAGAAGCTGCGTGAAACAGTCCATGAAGGTATGACAGCATTGACAGCTGTCAGTGATATGACGACGATCAGCAATGCACCAGGCGTTGCTAAAGCGAATCGTGAGCTGCATTCCGTTGGACTCGGAGTCATGAACCTGCACGGCTATTTATCCAAGAACAAAATTAGCTATGAGAGCGATGAAGCGAAGGATTTCGTCCGCACGTTCTTTATGGCGATGAACTACTATTCGATTGAGAAAAGTATGGAAATTGCCAAAGCGAAAGGGCAGGTCTTTGAAGGTTTTGAGCTGTCTGAATATGCGAATGGCGCTTATTTTAACCGCTACACAGAGACAGATTACCGTCCGCTTACGGATAAAGTGAAGGATCTGTTTGAAGGTATGGAGATCCCGTCACCAAGCGACTGGAGCAAGCTGAAGGCAGAAGTCCAGAAACACGGTTTGTTCCATGCTTATCGTTTGGCTGTTGCTCCAACACAAAGTATTTCGTATATCCAAAACTCGACATCGAGCGTTATGCCGATTGTAGAGCCGATCGAGACTCGTACATACGCGAACTCAACGACTTACTACCCGATGCCATTCATGGCACGTGACAATTATTTCTACTATAAATCCGCATATCAAATGGATCAATTCAAAATTCTGGATCTGATTGCTGAAATTCAAACGCATGTGGATCAAGGCATTTCGACCATTTTACATGTCAATAGTGATGTGTCTACGAGACAGCTTGCTAGATTGTATCTGTATGCGGCACACAAAGGACTTAAATCGCTCTACTACACGCGAACAAATCAGTTATCCGTTGAGGAATGTGTCAGCTGTTCGGTGTAATTGGGAAGGGGATTGAACATAGATGAGTACTGCAACTAGCATTAATCAGCCAATCGTCAAAAAAGCGGTGAACTGGAAC
>NZ_JBFTQB010000263.1:0-7069 GCF_056398785.1 Paenibacillus sp. 01T422
TCATTGGGGAAACCTGCGAAATTGGTGATGATGTTATTTTGTATCAAGGGGTGACTCTGGGGGGGACAGGGAAAGAGAAAGGCAAGAGACATCCAACTATTGGCAATAATGTAGTTATTGGTTCAGGTGCCAAGATTCTGGGCTCCTTCCTTGTTGGCGAGAATTCACGGATTGGCTCCAATGCGGTGGTCATTCAAGAGGTTCCTTCGAACAGTACCGTTGTAACTATGCCTGCTAAGCTTGTGAAGCGGGACGGCGTGCGTGTGAATCGGTTGGACCACGGTAATTTACCGGACCCCATCATTGATATATTCCAGGAAATGCAGCAGCAAATTAATGAATTACGAAGACAGTTAGAACTAGAACGGGTTAAGAATGGAGGAGCGAGAGAACATGACGCTCAGAATGTATAATACGCTAACACGCAAGAAGGAAGAATTTGTACCCCTTGAACCGGGTAAAGTGAAAATGTATGTGTGCGGCCCAACCGTATACAACTATATCCATATTGGAAATGGCAGACCGGTGATATTCTTCGATGTCGTAAGGCGCTTTTTAGAGTCGCAGAACTATGAAGTCACTTATATTACAAACTTTACCGATGTGGATGATAAAATGATTCGTAAAGCCGAGGAAATGGCTGTAACTGTTCCGGAGCTGGCAGAAACGTTTATTGCCGCCTTCTTGGAAGATATCCAAACACTTGGCGTACATGATGCTACTTTGAATCCCCGCGTAACGGACAATATTCAGGAAATCATTGATTTTATTTCTGCTTTAGTTGAAAAAGACTACGCTTATGAAGTTCGCGGCGATGTCTATTACCGAACAACCAAATTCGCCGAATACGGCAAGCTTTCTCATCAAAATCTGGAAGAACTCCAATACGGAATTCGCATTGAAGTGGATGACCGCAAAGAGAATCCGCAGGATTTTGTCCTTTGGAAAGCTGCGAAGCCAGGAGAGATTTATTGGGATAGCCCTTGGGGCCAAGGTCGCCCGGGATGGCATATTGAGTGCTCCGCCATGGTGCGCAAATATCTGGGTGAAACGATTGATATTCACGGCGGCGGTCAGGACTTGACGTTCCCGCATCATGAGTGCGAAATCGCCCAAACCGAAGCGGTTACTGGCCATCCAATGGCCAATTACTGGTTGCACAATGCGTTCCTTAACATCGATAATGAAAAAATGTCCAAATCGCTAGGTAATGGCATTCTCATCCGCGATCTTGTGAAACAAATCAAACCGGAAGTTTTCCGTTTCTTCATGTTGTCTGCTCACTACCGCAATCCGCTGAACTTCAGCGATGAGAGCCTCAAGCAAGCGGCTAATGCTTTGGAGCGCATACAAAATGCGAATGACAATCTGAAGCACCGCCTGGCCACAGCCTCAGTAATAGGCGAGGTCGAGGCTGCTCTAACCGAACGTATAGCGGCGACTGCCAGTCAGTTCGTCGAGAAGATGAACGACGACTTTAATACCCCGGATGCGATTACGGCTGTGTTCGATCTTGTGGCCGAAGCGAACCTGTACCTGCAGCAGGAGCGGGTGAATGCTGCTGCTTTGCAAATGTTCCTAGATCAGCTGCAAGTTTTTGATCAAACGTTGGGAATTTTGTCGAAACAAGCTGACGAATTGTTGGACGAAGAGATTGAGCAGCTGATTGTCGATCGGACGGAAGCGAGGAAATCGAAGAACTGGGCACGTGCGGATGAAATCCGTGACCTGCTCACAGAGAAAGGGATATTCCTTGAGGATACACCACAGGGAATTCGTTGGCGCCGCAAATGAGTGAAACTTTTATAGATGCTGCGAACCTGTTCGTTTTTCCGCCGTCCAAGAGCCCTCATTTGCTGAATCCCCTCGTACTCGCCTATATTGGCGATGCGGTTTATGAGGTCTACATTCGGCAATATGTGATTTCAGGCGGAAACCATCGGCCCAACCATTTGCACAAAGCATCCACCGGTTATGTATCGGCTAAGGCGCAATCCAAGCTTTTGGATGCTCTTATGCCGATGCTGACGGAAGAAGAGATTGACATGGTAAAGCGTGGGCGCAATGCCAAATCAGGAACGACAGCCAAGAACGCGGATGTGCTTGAATACCGGCACAGCACCGCGTTTGAGTGCTTAATCGGATATTTGTATTACAAGCAATCTTTTGAGCGATTGAAGGATATATTGGATTTTGTTCTTGCTTATAAGAATAAAATTTAGCCCAAAATGGATGTAAGTTATGTTAAACGAGGAATTTTTAGGAGGAAGCAAGAGATGGATGAGGAGTATATTGGCGGGAAACACTCCGTCATGGAGGCAATTCGTGCCGGTCGAACAATTAATAAAATTTGGATTGCTGAGAATGCGCAGAAGCAATTCGCGGGCCCGATTGTAGCGGAAGCCAAAAATTTAGGGATTCTTGTACAATTTACGGACAAGCGCAAGCTTGATCAGATGGTAGAAGGACTTCAGCACCAAGGGGTTATTGCGCAAGTAGCGGCCTACGAGTACGTAGAAGTGGAGGATATTCTTGCTAAAGCTAAAGCGTTAGGGCAGGATCCCTTTATCCTTATTCTCGATGAGATTGAAGACCCACATAACCTGGGCTCGATCCTGCGAACAGCGGATTGYACGGGAGTTCACGGCGTCATTATCCCCAAAAGACGCTCAGTAGGGCTAACTGCAACGGTTTCGAAGACATCAGCAGGAGCGGTAGAGTATGTGCCAGTTGCTCGAGTAACGAATATCTCCCAGACCATAGAACAACTCAAAGAGCAAGGAGTTTGGGTCGCGGGGACGGATGTAACTGCAGCACAAGATGTGTATAAAGCGAATTTCAGTATGCCCATAGCTCTTGTCATTGGCAATGAGGGTAAAGGTGTTGGAAGGTTAATTAAAGAGAGATGTGACTTCTTAGTTAAACTGCCGATGGCCGGTCATGTTAACTCTCTGAATGCTTCTGTTGCCGCGGGAGTCTTGATGTACGAAGTGGTTCGCCAACGAAATAAGAGTTAAAGCAGATGGAAGAGTTCCTAATCGTAGACGGCTACAATATCATAGGGGCATGGCCTGAACTAAGTAAGCTGAAGGATACCGATTTGGAAGGTGCTCGCGATAAGTTAATTCATATGCTAGCCGAGTACCAATCTTATTCTGGCATGAAGGTATACCTGGTTTTTGATGCTTACATGGTACCTGGACTTGGGAAAAAGTATGTACAGAGCAAGTTGAACGTCCTCTACACCAAAGAGAAGGAAACCGCGGATGAACGGATCGAACGATTGGTTACGAATCTGATGGGAAGACGTAAACAAATCTATGTGGCTACCTCCGATATGATTGAGCAGCACGTTATTTTCGGTAAAGGAGCTCTTCGATTGCCAGCTGGTGAACTTCTCATCAAAATTAAACAGAATCGCAAAGAAGTTCGARAACGCATTGAGCCAGAAACAACAGCGAAGCGCAATCCGTTTGAAGGCAAACTGAGCAACGAGTTGAAGGCTCAGTTCGAACGATGGCGAAGAGGGGAGTAATCCTCCAAATGCTAGAAATGGTGGGCTTCCCGTTGACGGTGTGAGATTTCATCATGTATACTTAACCTAAACTTTTAATGTGAATCTGGGTAGTCCTGCAGGCCGGAGGGATTGTTGGTGAGTGTCGACCTCAAAGAACTGAGAATGTATGATTATGACCTCAAGCCAGATGAAGACATTGTCGAGGCAGTCCGTGAAGGCAGTAGCGAAGCGTTGGAATACCTTATCAACAAATATAAGAATTTCGTGCGTGCCAAAGCACGTTCTTATTTTTTGATAGGTGCAGACCGAGAAGATATTGTGCAGGAAGGAATGATAGGTTTATATAAATCTATCCGCGACTTCCGAGGAGACAAGCTTGCTTCTTTCAAAGCCTTTGCTGAACTGTGCATTACCCGACAGATCATCACGGCGATTAAGACAGCAACACGTCAGAAACACATTCCTCTTAATTCCTACGTGTCACTGGACAAGCCTATCTATGATGAAGATTCTGATCGTACGCTGCTTGACGTCATCAGCGGTTCCAGGGTCACAGACCCTGAGGAGCTTGTGATTAATCAAGAAGAATTTACGGGACTTGAAGATAAAATGGGAGAAATATTGAGTGACTTGGAGCGTAGAGTTCTTATGCTCTATCTCGACGGGAGATCCTACCAAGAGATAGCGGTGGATCTTGATCGTCATGTCAAGTCTATTGATAATGCTCTTCAACGTGTGAAACGTAAGCTTGAACGCTATTTAGAAGTCAGAGATTTGTAGAATATGCCCGCGCAGCCTTGCTTGGTCTTGGCTGAGCGGGCCTTTTCTTTGTACGAGGTTTATTATACTGCCGGAGCGTCTATACTGATATTACTCTTGCAAATGTGAGACTTCTGCCTTGACACTCTGTGACGGGTTGTGATAAAGTATTTCAGGTAGCCCTAAAAGTCGCTTTCTTTTTGACGCGCTTCGAAGGGCTTTAATTAGAACGTGTCTGTAGGAGGTGTACATCATGCGGGTCATCATCACATTAGCGTGCACAAATTGCAAACAAAGAAACTATGCATCCACTAAAAATAAGCGCAACAATCCCGACCGTATTGAGTTGAAGAAATATTGCAAATTTTGCAATGAACATACTGCTCATCGCGAGACTAGGTAGTTCTTTGGAGGTGTAGTTTGTGGGGTTCTTGGCTAGAATGAGACAAAGCTTCGGATCCACTTTTTCCTTCTTCACCGACAGTTGGACAGAACTCAAAAAGGTCAAGTGGCCAAGTCGCAAAGAGATGACTACCTATACGCTTGTTGTGTTGGGTACTGTAGCTTTTGTTGCTATTTATTTTTTTGTGCTGGATCTTGGAATTTCTGAGTTGCTGCGCCTTGTTTTTAAATAAACAGGACTATAGGTGAATTTATTCATGGAAAAAAGATGGTACGTCGTACATACCTATTCAGGGTATGAGAACAAAGTGAAAGCCAACCTGGAGAAACGTGTTGAATCCATGGAAATGACGGACAAGATCTTCCGTGTGCTTGTGCCTATGGAAGAGGAACTGGTGAACAAAGACGGCAAGAAGAAAGTCGTCATGCGTAAAGTTTATCCAGGGTATGTCCTCGTAGAAATGATTCAGACGGACGACTCTTGGTACGTAGTACGTAATACGCCAGGAGTTACTGGATTCGTAGGTTCTACGGGATCCGGCTCTAAACCGACTGCATTATTACCTGAGGAAGTTGAATCTATTTTGAAGCATATGGGAATGGAAGAGCCGAAGGAGAAAATCGACTTCGAACTCAAAGAGACCGTACGCGTCAAGGTGGGACCTTTCGCAAACTTTGTCGGATCTGTTGAAGAAATTGTGGCTGACAAGGGTAAACTTAAGGTGCATGTCAACATGTTTGGTAGAGAGACCCCGCTTGAGCTCGATTTCGACCAAGTGGAAAAGCTATAACACAAGACAACCAAGGGTTTCTACCAGGTCTATTCCTCGGGATAGACCTTCGTTAGTGGGATCTATATTATAAACAGGAGGTGTCTATCATGGCAAAAAAGGTTATTAAAATCGTGAAGCTTCAAGTTCAAGCTGCGAAAGCAAATCCAGCACCACCGATCGGTCCAGCATTGGGTCAAGCAGGTGTGAACATCATGGCTTTCTGTAAAGAGTTTAACGCTCGTACTGCTGATCAAGTAGGCCTTATCATTCCGGTTGAAATCACAGTATTCGAGGATCGTTCCTTTACATTCATCACTAAAACGCCTCCGGCTGCAGTTCTTCTTCGCGTCGTTGCTGGTATCGAAAAAGGATCCGGTGAACCAAACAAAAAGAAAGTTGCAACTGTGAAACGTGCAAAAGTTCGTGAAATCGCAGAACAAAAAATGCCTGACCTGAATGCTGCATCCGTTGAGGCTGCAATGCGTATGGTTGAAGGTACAGCTCGCAGCATGGGAATCGTCATCGAAGATTAATTCCGCAAGGAATGCGGCTGTGTAAACCGCGGTTTACGTAGAAGTTTTCTCTGAAAACTTTGAGGTCGCTCGGTGGGAGGATTATCCGCTAATACCACTAAGGAGGATTTAGATTATGCCTAAACACGGTAAGAAATACCGCGAAGTATCTCAGCTAGTTAATGCTGAAACTTTGTACGATCCGTCAGAAGCAATCGAGCTTGTTAAGAAAACAGCTCCTGCTAAATTTGATGAAACTGTAGATGTTGCAGTTCGTCTGGGTGTAGACCCAAGAAAACAAGATCAGGCTGTTCGTGGTGTAGTAGTACTTCCACACGGTACTGGTAAAACGAAACGTGTACTTGTATTTGCTAAAGGCGAGAAAGCGAAAGAAGCTGAAGCAGCTGGTGCAGATTTTGTTGGTGATGCTGACATGATCAACAAAATTCAACAAGGTTGGTTCGAGTTCGACGTTTGCGTAGCTACTCCAGACATGATGAGCGAAGTTGGTAAACTGGGTCGTATCCTCGGGGGTAAAGGTTTAATGCCAAACCCTAAAGCAGGAACAGTTACTTTCGACGTAACGAAAGCTGTTCAGGAGATCAAAGCTGGTAAAATCGAGTACCGTCTTGACAAAGCAGGACAAATTCATGCTCCACTTGGTAAAGTATCTTTCGATGCAGACAAGTTGAACGAAAACTTCAAAGCATTGGTTGATGCGCTTGTAAGAGCGAAACCAGCAGCTGCTAAAGGTGTTTACCTGAAAAACATTGCTGTATCCTCCACAATGGGACCAAGTGTTCGAGTAAACGTAAGCTCCTTCAGATAAGTAATAGCTTCCAGTTGACTTCGGTTGCTGGGCGTGATACTCTATCAAAGGTCATAAAAATGAATATGCAAACCGTAGACAGTAGGTGCCACGTGCTTAATTTCCTACCGAGGTGTTATGATATATATAGCGATTTCTTTGTAGATCAGGGAAAAAGTGAACACATCATGCCTTCGTAGCGTCTACGAAGGCATTTCTTATTGTTATAAGGAATGCTGATGCTCCTACTGTTTGTAATATTGAAACATAAATGCATAAGAAGTGAGGTGTACTATGG
>NZ_JBFTQB010000264.1:0-7065 GCF_056398785.1 Paenibacillus sp. 01T422
TTGGTAACCCGAATCTAGCCAAGAATCCCACTACACGAGTACTACGCATGGCAGCCGCTGAAGCATTTGGGGACACCAAGCAAGCTGTCTACAACAAAGCCAAGCAAGAAGGCCGCAAAGAGGCAGAAGCTGCTCGTGCTGCTAAGAAAGGTTTGCCAGCAGCGCGCACAGGTGCCAAAGCCAAAGTAACAAGCGAGCAGCAACTATCTCCAGAAGATGAAATTCGCCAAGGTATTATGGCGGCGAATGGTCGCGGGGGTCGTGGGCTACTCGGCTAAAAAATTAACCGATAAGGAAGTGTTCATATATGCCACAACCAGTTATTACAGGTGCAAAGAATACACGTAACATCACGCAAAACCGTCTTGTAGTTGATATGTCCAATGAAATCGGCTTGCTGAAGCCAGATGATGCAGCTCTACTCTCGTTTCTAAAATTAGCTCAAAACAAAAGCAAGAGTGCTTCCAATCCTAAATTTGAATGGATGGAAGACGGTCTTGCTCCTCGATGGGATGCTATTAACAAGGCAGCCGGGTACCTTGCAACTGATCTTACACTCACGGTAGATAACGGGACTTACTTTGCTGCTAATGACATCGTGAAGGTACCACGTACAGGAGAGGTAATTCTAGTCACGGCAATTGCAACAAATGATCTTACAGTTATTCGTGGTTATGGTGTTACTGCTGCTGCTGTATTAGTCGATAATGATCCATTAGTAATCGTAGGTAACGTGAACGAAGAGTTCGCCGGTATGCGAACAATGAAAACAACTGGTCTTACACCAATGTTCAACTACACGCAAATTTGGAGGACACCATTCGGTGTATCCCGTACAGCACAAAAAACTAAGTTGTATGGTCCTTCCGAGTTATCCTATCAACAAATGAAGAAGGGCATCGAGCATAAAAAGGATATCGAGCGCTCCTTGATTTTTGGCGAACGGAAAGAAGATACGACAGGCTCCCATCCAAAGCGTGCCACAGGCGGAATGTTGTCGTTCTTGAGTGCAAATAATTATGATGCTGGTGGTTTGCTGACACAAACGGAATTTGATAACAACTTGTCTGAGGTCGTATTTAAATACGGAAGCAAAGAAAAGATCCTGTATTCTTCTGCACGTTTGCTCTCAGTAATTAATGGATGGGCGCTTGGCAAACTTCAAATCGACCTTGAAGCTAAGAAATTTGGTCTTTCCGTTTTCAAGTATGTGACGCCATTTGGTACTTACAACATTATTAATGGTATGAACACATTGGAAGGCGCAGTGTATGGTGGATATGGAATTATCATTGACCCGGAAAATGTGACATACCGTCCGCTAGAGGGTTCTGATACAACTCTACGCACCAACATCCAAGCAAATGATGCTGATGGTCGAATCGATGAATACCTGACCGAAGGCGGACTGGAAGTTCGTAACAAAGAAACTCATGCCGTCCTTACGGGCGTAACATCATAAGGAGGAATGAATCAATATGGCTAAATTTATTGCGAAATGCCACAATCAAGTGCTCTGCATGAAGCCGAAGCGCAATCAGGTGACAAACGGTATTACGGAAGTTGTCGAGGGGCAACACATTCGTTTTGAGAACGGCGAGTATGAAACAGATAAAAAGGATGAAATTTCATTTGTCCGTAAGCATCGTTTCTTTGGCAATCAGATCTTCGAAGAAAAGTCGGAACAGGAATCAGATTTACAAACTTAATCCAACCCAGAGAGGGCAGGGCATTCATTGTCCTGTCCTTTTTGCGTTCTGAGGTGATGATAAATGGCAATGACAAATGGGGAGATCATTGAGACGGCCAATGATTTGTATCCCAATGGATTTACAGAAGCTTCAAAGCTAACACAAATTTATGTGCTTGATCAGAAGCTGCTCAGAACAATTTATCGGCAGAAGACAGCATATGCTTATGACATCGTTGCTGGGCAGTATCTATATCCATTACCTTTCCATGTGTCGAAGATCATCAGCGTGGTGTGGGATGGATACACCATAGATTATGAGGACATCAATGAGGACAACGAGGCTCCACCTTTCCTATACACCTATCAAGGATCGCTTGGACGTTATCCGACTCCTGACACAGATGTTCCCGGCGGCCTGATCATTTTCGCATACCTGGAGCCAGAAAAAGGAGATGCTGATGCTTTACCTTCATTCGATGGAGATTTCCCGATGGTTCACGTGTATAACCTTTGCCAATGGATGGCCGCTCGGAATCGGGAGTTCGATGTGTCTAACGGATTTATCAGCCAATACAACGACGAGATTAAAGATTTCAAGAAGGCAAATCCAGAGCCGGCCTTGCCGCCAATGAGGGTGGAGTGAGATGAACAAAGCTGAGCAAATTGCTGAACAAATAGCAGCAAGTTTAAACATCGCGAAGATTTGGAACTTCCTTTTTAATGTTAAAGCAGCTCCATACAACGCCAGAGGAGACGGAAATGACGATACAAATTCAATTCAAAAGGCCATTAATGCTGCTATTGCTGCTAACTCTAAATCTGTATTTTTTCCGTCAGGCTCCTACAGTGCAACGACACTAAATGATCTTGATAAAGTTGTTTTGATTGGCGATAACGCCACTCTTACTCTTGGTGGAAATGATGTGAAATTAGAACAGTATGGCGAAGGGACAAATATTGGTGAAACATCGCTGATTTATTCAAAAGCTATCGATGAGATCAGCGTGTTGCCTAAGGACTCACTTAAACGGGCCAGAAAAGCAATCAGTGATACAGCGACATTAAAAATTGGTTTTTGGGGAGACAGTATCACGGAATGGGGAGATGTTGACTTTAATGATAATTACGTGCAACGTGTCACATCGTTGCTTGGCCAGTCGCTTCCCGGAGTAACAATTACAACGCAAAACTATGCCCTGAGTTCACGTAGATTATCTCAGGCTATTGATGCGAACTATAAAGGATTAGCATCAGAACCCACTGATGTATCGCAGGGTTTTTGGCGTTCTTGGAGTACGGTTGGTAAATCGTGGCGAGACCATGTAAAGGACTTTGCTCCAGATTTATTGATTGTCGCTTTTGGAATGAATGATTCTGGGAGTGCTGGAACTGATGAAACTATGTTTGCTAACTTGCAATCGTTGGATACGTTCATTAAAACATGGTCTGTTGTTCCTAGTGTCGTGGTCGTACCTACGTTTGTTCCTACAAAAGTTGTATCTAGATACGGACAACGACAAGACACTACTTTTGCCGTAGCTCGGGCAACAAGAGAATTCACTAAACAAAAAGGGTATATCATTGCTGATGCAAACCGACTGCACACAATACTTAATTTCGGCCGTGATGAAGTTTCGAGAGCAGTCAGTTCGGAGACGGACTTTAAGTATTATGGCAATAGCGCAAAGTGGTCTGGTGATACATCAGGGTTTAATATGAATGGAACGACACTTTCACCAAAGCCAGGCATAACAGGAAAAATGGTGAAGCGTGTTCGTGATTTCTACAACGGGTTTATCGAATTTAACATGAATCCAAGTGTAACAGGGAATTCGGGATTAGCACGGATTGAGTACAGAGCAAACGACCTAGGAAAGATAATTGCATTGATAGTTCCGGGCAATAGCGGTGATGGTAATGTGCAGCTATTTGCAGATGGTACAGCATTAGCTTCCTTTTCAGGGCTAACAATTCCAACAGGTAGTAATACAAAAGTTCGAATAGAAGTAAAGGATGGAACCCACAAAATTTATGTGAATGATGTGCTTAGGATAGATTACACTGGTGTACGCAAGATGCACAGTGGTGATATCCTCATAGGCAGCGATGGAACACCACCTTCTTTCTCTAGTTTTACATTAGGTTACCGTGATGGACTACAGGGCGCACCATTGTTTAATGAAACAGAACTGGTCGGCTCATACGGTCAAAATAAAAACGGAAACGGAATTAATCACCCGACAGGTTTGGGACATTCACTATTCTACTTTCCTGCATTTTTTGGAATCATCACAGCTTTAGCACGAACGAATGATGTTTCCTTATTTCTGCCTAAATATATTCCAACAACTGCTGGGACATGGAACGTATCTCCTGGTGGTGCTTACCCTTTAACGACAACTGCGGGAGAGAAATTATTCTTCTGCATTCTACCCAAATATGATAAGAACAGAGGGATCATATTTAGGAACTTGACTACATTTGCCTATTATCAACTTTCTAATACTGCAGTGAGTCAAGCAACATTAGCGAGCCTAGAGGTTGGTAAATTTGCTTATTATAATTCTGACGCGACAAACGACTTACTTTGGATTTCCGTGCCGTCTACTGTGTCTTTTCCCTCTGAATTATGGACTTATCAATGAGGAGTGATTGCAAATCATGATTTACTAAAAGTGAATAGTTAGTATATCCATAACTGCAGAAATTGTAGTATGATGTATTAAAAAAAGGAATGGTAAAGTGTGAATAAAATTTTCAAAAAAGTTTTAAGTGTTGTGGGACTAGCATTAATTGTTCTTTTCGTGATTCAATTTGATTCAACAGGTAAAACTTATGCTGATTCAGTGAAAACAAAACAGTTTAACTGGGGAATCGAAACATGGCAAAAAGGCCAGAATGATTTTGTTCTTAAATTCAATGAAACCAATCCTATTAAGATAAAAAGAATATATGGTAATTTAACAGCTGGTCCACAACCGGAACACAAGGAATTTGATACAGTTATTCGTCAAACGTTAGCGTCATTAGTAAATGTAGGAGTTCCGTTTGACGATAAAAGCGTACAGGTTATAGGAAATCCACATGAGCGATTCAATCATACAGTGGACAATAACCTCTTCTCTGTGAATGTCAAACAGACAAATTCTCAAACGTATAATATTCCTATTGAGTACAATTATGGCACTGATCCAGTGTTAGTTCCTCAGAATAAGTTACTCATGAGAATATTCAATGAATCGTATCGACATGACGATAAAAAGGGATCATTTGTATCCGAAGACCAGCTCGATTCTTTAAATGTGGAAATTCATCTAGTAATTGATTATGAAGTTCAGTAACAAAATAAAAAAAGGACCCTCGAGGTCTTTTTTTTATTACCGTGAAAGGCACATAGGAGTGATAATTAATTATGAACTACTGGCCTCCAATAAAAAACAGACCACCAATTACACAGCGTATCTTCAAGGGATCGAATAAACTCGATCCTTTTTCTATTGCTGCTGATTTCGCTTATGACACAGTGAATCTGAGCAGTAGTAACTTTCCTATTGCCAGCACGCGTCCCGGTTACTCATTGCTTGGTACGTTCGGTACCCGTGTGTTAGGGATGGGAGTCTGGAAAGATATTGAGTTGCATGCGGTATTCAATGACGGCACATGGCAAAGGTTGAATGCTGATGGAACTTGGACGCAGCTCGCCAGTGGACTTAGTACGACAGCAGAATGGACGTTCACCAACTTCAAAGGCAATCTCTCTGATATCAGCCTGATCGGTGCGAACGGTGTAGATTCTCCTCGTTATTACAACGGTACGACCGTTTCTGTTTTGTCAGGTGTGCCATCCGGAGGCAAATACATCACACAATTCGCTGATCGTCTCTGGTGCGCTGTRGGGAATGAACTGTGGGCTTCTGCTTACCGTATTGCAAATGACTGGGCATTGCCGGTTGACCCAGACGATGAGGACGCTAGCGGATGGTTCACTACGATCGAAACACCGAACGGGGAGACGATAAACGGCATCGTATCCGGCTTGACTCGCCTAACCATTTCAAAGCCCAGCTCAACACATACGCTGATCGGCTACGCGCCTTCTGATTACGATGTGCGGAATGTATTAGGCACAGGCCAGTTCAATCAGAAATCGGCTATAGCGCTTGATGGATGGATGTATCAGCTTGAYGATGCGGGGTTCTATAGGTTCCCTGGATCAGGGCAGCCAGAGAATGATTTTTCGGAACGAATTAAAGAATATTTCACAGCAATGAGCGCAGCAGATAAGGCAGCTGCTGTTCTAGAAACGGATGGCACTCGGATATACCTTGGACTTGGCACTACACTGATTGAATACGATCCGAAGAAAGACACCTATTATCCATGGTCGGGCATTAGCRCGCTTCAGTTCGCCATGGTTGGTACAAAGCTTTACATCGGGGATGCACAAGGTCGCTTGCTACTTCTTGACGGGGCTAATGATGATGCAGGTGTACCAATTGCATGGAACTGGATTCCTGGTACGTTTACAGGCCAGTCGATGTCACAGGGCATCATCTGGAAAAGACTATGGGCAACGATGGAACTATCTGCCGGCAGTACGTTTGGCGTATCCTTGAACGGATCGGCAACAGGTGGGACGTGGGTGCAATCTGGATCTATTCTCACTGGTAGCGGAAGTATCCAACGACAGCCATATTATTTCCCTTCAAACATCTTACCGCCAACACAGCAGCTACGAGTGAAATTCGAGGGAACGGGACCTATTCAGTTCCATGAGTGGGCAAGGGACGAAGACTTTTATCCATTGAGGTGAGGACATGGGAACAACATCATTTCCAGAAACGCCGCTTAATGCGGATTTGCAGAAGGTCATTATCAACTTGAACATGATTGCCGAGGAATTGGATCAAGTCTTTTCTAATATTGACACGAAGAATATTAGAGAAATTGCAGGGTGGCTTGCAAGTCGTTATAAGCTTCAATCGAAAGATGGAGACGTAGGTTTTAATACACAAGATACGGCTGCTGATGATATCAGGATTTGGGCAGGGGATGCGATGAATGGGCTTCCTAAGTTCAAGGTAACGAAGGCAGGTAAGCTGACGGCTGTTCAAGCTGCCTTTTTATCTGCGCTCGGGTTCCCAAGGATTACGCTAAATGAATCGGAGGATGCTTTGTTAAAAGCTTCATTAGATGCTGATCATTATATCTATATAACTCCGGATTATGTTGGAGGTACGCCAGCTCTCGTTTGGCAAGATCCAGCAAGTAGCGTCCAAATGTTCATTGCGCCTAATGGCACAGGGGATTTCATACTGAATCCTACGCAGAAAATTAGAATCACATCTTCTTCCAATGACGTACATCTAGAG
>NZ_JBFTQB010000265.1:0-12129 GCF_056398785.1 Paenibacillus sp. 01T422
CAAACGTCCGCTGCTGCTGCAACAATCGTCGCTCCTGCTTGTACGTAATCTTCATTCGTGAACCCGATGCTGTGACCCGCCATTGTTTCGACCAAAACTTCATGCCCTGCTTTTGTATAAGACAGCACAGAGCTAGGCGTCATGCCTACACGAAACTCGTTATTTTTTATTTCCTTAGGAACCCCAATAATCATTCTGCATCTACCTCTCCTAGGGACCCATCAAAAAAGGATCCGTCTTCACTTGATAGTTCCAAGTATAAGAGGGATCTGTTCTTGTTCCATTAGACAAATTGTAAAAAATCTGTCCGCTTTTTTTTCACAATTTAAGTTCAGGATGAAGCAACTGATACGCCCGGATACCAACCTGCAGCGCTAATCGTTTCTCAGGGAGCATATAATCGGCGCCAAGCAGCTCCTCTATTTTCTCCAACCGRTAATAGAGCGATTGCCTTACGATAAAAAGCTGTTGAGCAGCAATCTGTTTAGACCCATCGCTATCCAGGTATACTTTAAGGGTTCGCAGCAGCTCGCTGCCTTTCATTTGATCATAGTCAAGGATCGGCCCTAAATAAGTACGGACAAAGGACTGCAGTATTTGCTTATCGGCAATATGGAAGAGCAACTGGAATACGCCTAGCTCGTCAAAAAACTGCACCTTCCCCCGCAGGGTCGGAGCAAGTGAAATCGCTTGAAGCGCTTCTTGATAACTTTGGTGCGCCTGCAAGAAACTGCGGTTGCTTTGACCGACTCCGATGGTTAGTTCCATCTCTTCCTCAGCTTTCAATAGCTGTAGCGACTGAAATACCTGCTGCAGCCGCTCTTTGGCTGGTCGTTTAGACATTTTGTCAAAAGCTACGACGACAAGCCGGTTATTTTTCAAAGTTAACAGAGGATGAAACATGTGCTGCTCAAATACGGATCGTGCCGCTAATGAAAGGTGAATGCCCACAGATTCTATGCCATCCCCGTCTTCAAGAACGGATTGATCTTCGATTTGTCTATGTTCAAATTCAATTAGAATAACATGATATGGAAGTTCATTCAGCTGTTTAAATCCATGCCCAATCAGGACTTTGACCTGCTCCTCGTCACGAATTCGAAGATGGAGSAGATCGTCTACCCACAAGGTTTGCGAGTACAATTTGCGCTCTTCCATGTATCGTTTGCGCAATAAATCCTGCGCGATTGACAGCGAAGCAGAGTCCAGAATCAAGTACTCGTACTCCTGCGGCTTGCGGCTTAGAACGAGAATGATATGGGCCCAGGTTTTACCCATCGCACCAACTGGCTGCACGATAACCGTCTGGCCCTCATTTTCGAAAACAACGGGAGAGCCTGTATCTCTGGAAGTTGTTTCTCGTTCTATTTGGCTATTCAGAATTTCCAGCCACTGGGTTGTCTCACGGCTTCCCAGCTGAGGAATAAATTTGGGTTGTCCATCCTGAGGTATGTACATGACTTGGGCTTTTGTACTGCTTTGGAGCAGTCCCAGCACGTGGGATACACCCTGTGAGGATAACGTCATACGGTGGAATTCACGAGAAATTTTCTCCAGATCCTGGAGCGCTTTATGATGTTGGTTGATGATGTGCGCATGAATATCTTGCGTAATATCGATAAAGCGCACCGCTTGAGGGAAGATGATCAGAGGGAGTTGGCAGGCTTCCGCAGCATCGATCCAGGCCTGTGGAATAGCACTCAAATAGTGGCCCATCTCGATGCAGAGACAGGATACGCGATTATTAATAAGCTGCTCCAAATAGAGCATAAACAGCTTGCTATCGCTTTTGAAAGCGGCTCCTGTTGTCAGGATCATTTCTCCGCCTTGCAGCAGCTCTTCGAACTGAATCACTTCAATGATATGCACCCAGCGCACTAATCGCTGTAAACCCTCATGTCCTGCAGCGATATAGGCTTGCTGAAAGARAGGTCTACCCAGCACTTCTTCTACTGTTAATTGATAATCTTGATTCAAGACTGTCACGCTACTTTCTTCTGGCTCACCAAAGTTATCCACAATCGACTATTCAGGCTATTTGGGGATAAAGGAATTAATGAAGTTTAGTATACATGAAAAAAGCGCCCGTTTCACTAGGAAACAAGGCGCTTTGAGGATATCCAGACTTAAATGGCTTTATCGATGGCAACCGTCTGACCTGACCAAACCTTCTGCGAAGTCCAAGGCGCATCTGCCTCTTGCCAGAACGCATCATCTGCCGACAAGCCAAGCGGCAGGAATACAGCGGAGCACAGGTATAAACTGCCCGTCGAGATGTACGGCTCACCAAGCTCGGGCTGGTGACCGCATAAACCAATCGTCAGCCAACCTTCTTCGTCGAAAATACCTGGAGCTTCAATTAGACGCGTGATTACGGCGCTTAATGCGCATCTAACTTGCGCGGGAGAAATACTGACAGGCAGTTCACGGCGCAGCGCTGTTTGAGCTAGCGATTGAAAAGCGCCGAACCGGTAAGCAAGCGACCTGCCAATCACAGGGAACGTGCCCTCCGGAGAGATCGAACGCTCCTGGACAGCAGCATAACGCTGCGCGCGTGCCAGTATATCTTTGCGCATAGCGGCCCAATCTTCATAATGCGTATCCACATGCTCAATGATATCAACCAGCATTGGCTGAATCACGAAGCTGTTGTAGTAGTCCGCATGATAATGAGGGCCATCGCCGTACATGCCGTCTCCGAGGTACCACTGCTCATGCTGCTTAAGAGCGAAATCCACGCRCATCTGATCCCAATCTTCGCCCATAAATCCGAGCGCGGTTTCGGTCATAGCGGCGAACAACAGCCAGTTGTTGAACCCCGGCTTGCGTGTTCTCGTCGCTTTCAAGGCTTGCACCAGATTGCTCTGAACACGGCTCTCTAGTCCATGCCAAAGCGTGTTAGGCGCTCGTAGAATCGCATGCGATAGAAATGCGGTATCTACAATCGGCTGAAACCCTTGGCTAAAGTTCATGAAGTCAGGCGACTCGGGATCTGTCGCAGCATCCAGACCTAAACGTACAAGCTCGACGTAGTGTGTCCGAAGCTTTTCCTCCTCCGCATCAAGCGCGGGAGTTTCCAGCCATGGAGCGATACCTACGAGCGTACGGGCAAAAGCTTCCAGATGCGAGTATTGGCGCTGCTCTTCTTTTTTATTTTCAACAGGCATGGAAGCCCGCAGTTTTTTATCTGCCAATGCCGCAAGTACAGGATCAGCAATGCGAAGCATTGTCTGTACCCAATAAGAACGGGCACTGCTGGCTGCCACTTGATTATTCATACCAGTAACCTTTGATTCCTTTCTCCATACGCACTAGCGCTTCCAGATAGTAATAATCTCCCCAGATCATGAAGTCGTCAGGCGCGTTTCCACCGCGAACGCTATATGAGCCGCGCTCAATGAAACCTTGTGCATCAGGCTTACCGATTGTCGCGTAGGATTTCACAAGTCCAGCCATGGAGCGCCCAATCGCATTTTCCAAATAAGCACGGTCTGCATCGTCAGCAGCCAAATGTTCCAACAACTCAAGCGCTCCTGCCGATGCAATGGCGGAAGCTGAGCTATCTCGCTTCGTTTCTTCGTTCACTGGTGCATTGAAATCCCAGTAAACAACGTCGTCCTGCGGCAAGCGGTCAAAGAAGTAGCGAGCCAGGCGTTTAGCTGTTTCTAAGTAAACCGGATTTTTCGTGTAGTGGTAGGAAAGCGCGAATCCATAAATACCCCAAGCTTGACCGCGCGTCCATGTCGAACCGTCGCTATAACCTTGCGCTGTTCCACCATGCAACGGCTCACCGTTTTCTTGATCAAAATAGAACGTATGGAAAGAGGAATCATCGCCACGCACCAAATAACGGCGGCTTAAATCGGCATGAATGACAGCAACTTCTTTGTATTTCGCGTCGCCTGTTTGTTCGTAAGCCCAGTACAAGAGCGGCAGGTTCATCATGCAGTCAATGATAATGCGGCCTCCGTTATGCTCATCGCCTTCACTACCCCAAGCTTGAATATACTGGCCTTTTGGTCTCCAGCGCTTCATCAATACGTCAGCAGCCTGTAATGTAAGCTGTTTCGCATTCTCATCTTTTTCAATGATCCACTGTGCCTTGGATGAAAGGGAATATAAGAAGCCGATATCATGGTGATCTAGAGCGACATTGTCTTCCAATCTTTTCTTGAAGCTTGCAACCGTTTTCTGCGCAGCTTCTTGAAAAGCTGTGTCACCGCTGTATTCGTAGCCCAGCCACAAGATTCCGGACCAGAAACCGTCCGTCCAATCCGTATTCGGATTCAGGTGATACACATCATTTTCGCTGACATGAGGAAATAAATCCCCAAAACGTTCAATGTTCACTTTCGTTTTCTGTAAAGCATCTTCAATGGCTTGTTTCCACATGAATGATTCACTCCGTTTACTGTAGTTTGGTTGTTTCTCGTTCTATAAAAGTAAGGGGGACCTCGATCTCGCGGTCTTCGCCTGACTCCGCTTTGTTGTCGATCTTCTGCAGCAGCTTGTTTATCGCCATTTGCGCTTGATCGTTATAAGGAATGTCCCAGCTTGAAATGCCAGGGTAGCTTTCTTTTGCAATATAATCGTTATTAATTCCAATAAGCCGTAAGCGATTCGGAATATCAATGTGCAGCTTATTAGCCGCAGATAAGACTCGCAATGCCACATGATCATCGAAAGCGACAATTCCCACAGACTTCGCATCGCGCTGCATAAGTTCACGCAGATAGGCTTCGATATCCAAGCCCATCGTATCCATGATTTCTTGGTAAATACCGTCTCCGAACTGCGCCATCCCGGCATGAAACCCGATTAGCCGCTGCTCATCGATGACTTTCGAGCGTTTGCTGCCTAAGTAGCAGATGGCTTCGCAGCCATGATCAGCAAGCACCTTGACGGACTGCAAGCAAGCTCCGGCAAATCCTAGATTAACGGCTCCCGTCGCTATGTCCTCTGGCCACCCCCACCCATTGATCAGCACTAAGGGGGTTCCGCTGTTGACAATGGAGCGCGTCGTTTCGAATCCCATGGCTAAACCATGGCAAATTAACCCGTCAACTCTCCGCTGCAGCAGAACTTCCAAATGCCTGCGTTCAATATCCGGGTCAAAACCTCCCGAAGAGAAAACAGATAAGTGGTATCCTGCATGATGCGCTTCAATCTGCAAATGTTCAGCAAGCTGTCCATAATAGCTGGCCAGCGCCGGTATAATGAGACCGATTTCATATGTTTTGTTACGGCTTAGACCTGCTGCCATCGTGTTGCGTCGATACCCCAGTTGTTCAGCAGCCAATTCGACTTTGCGAATCGTCTCTTTCGACGAGCGAATACCACCTCGATTCAACACATTGGAGACGGTGGCAATCGACACACCTGCTGCTTCGGCCACTTCTACAATGGTGACTTGTTTGGGCTTGGTCATCCCTGTTTCAACTCCGTTTTGTTAAACGTTTAACATACTCTATTAGCTTAAATTGAAACGTTTAACCTGTCAAGAGGAAAAAAGACCGGTTCCCTCCATTCAAGGGAAATCCGGTCTCTCGTTTAGTGCGAAGATTTATTTCGCTTTGTTTTTTTCCAAAACAGCGTTAGCATCCTTGCGGAATTTCGCAGCGGCTTCTTCTACGCTCGTTTTCTTATACAAGATTTGCTCGCTTGTTGCTTTGAGCAATTTCTCAACTTCGATGGAACCAACCGGGTTTGGCGGGTCCATTTGAGAACTGTTTTGCTCAGCCCATGCCACATAGTCAAAGATTTTCACTTCGTTCGGTGACAGCAACGGTTTGAGTGCATCTTTTACTTTGGAGGATACAGGCACACCACGGTCACCCTTGATCAATTTATTGGCTTCAATGTCGTTCACGAAGAAGGAGATGAACTTCGCTGCTTCTTCTTTTTGCTTGGAACTGTTCGCAATGGAGAAGTACATACTTGGCTTCAAGAATAAGCCTTTATTGCCGTTGCGACCAGGTAACGGCAATAATTCAAGCGGACGGTCTTTGACCAAATTGGCAACAGCCAAAAATTGATTGGACCAACCATTGCCCGTTACGGCGTTGTTCAGCAAAATTTCATCTTCCTCAGCTACACCTTTCTTCTGTGATTCTTTATCAAGGGAAAGGATATTGCCAGCTTCGTACCATTTTTGATAACGCTTGAAGTAGTCAATGAACGGTTTATCATCGGTGTAGCCAAGCGCTGTACCGTCTGCATTGTACATTTTTTGATCGACGGAACGCAGGTAATACGGGAAGAAGACTTCATGATGAAGCGCGAAACCACCGATTTGTTTGCCGCCTGCTTTCGCTTTTGCCGCAACCGCATCATAATCGTCCCAAGTCCAATCTTTGGTTGGTGTAGGAATGCCTAAGCTTTTGAATGTATTCACATCGACTGTCGTCGCTAGCGCGTTCACGCCTAAGTTCATCGCGACTAACTTACCGCCCACTTCACCACCGGAAATGTTATTCGGGGAGATGGAAGAGACATCGATAAGTCCGTTTTTGGTGTAAGGCGTCAAATCAGCCAGCTGATTTTTCCCGCCATATTGTGTCAAATAAGAGATATCCATTTGAATGACATCCGGCAGCTGGTTGGCCGAGGCTTGTGGAGCAAGCTTTTTCCAATAGTCGTCGAATGGCGCATATTCTGCTTCAATCTTAACGTTTGGGTTCTGTTTCTCATACATCTCGATAACTTTTAACGTGTAATCGTGACGCGCTTGCCCACCCCACCAAGCAACGCGAAGCTTAACTGGATCTTTACTAGGTGCTGTTGTTGCTACTGCTGCTTTGGATGGTTCGGCGCTGGCCGCAGGTGCTGGCGTATTCGTGCCTGACGAGCATGCTGCCGCAGTAAACATGATGGATAGCGACAGAGCTAAAGTGAACACTTTTTTCATCTCTATTCCTCCCCTAAATGAGCTGATCAAATTTGGATAACGCTTACATGTTTATTATCCAACTTTCTAGCGTAAAGTTTAATCCAGAAAATAGAGGTATTTGTTTAAAAAACAGTGTTAAAAAATTATTAAAAAAAAAAAAAAAAAAAAAAAAATAGTACTGTTCATGCATGACATACTTTCAGGGTTAGGGAGGTTTCTTGCTTATGACATTGACGCTCAGGTACTACCAAACCGCTTCAATCCGGGACGCCATTTCCATGTTAGTCTGGTATTTACGTAAAAAACGCCGCGCGTAACATGTCTTATAGGGTTCGCAAATAAGTATTAAAGGCTGCATCTCCAGTAGGATATCTACTAGGGATGCAGCCTTTTTGCTTGATGGTGGGATACCACTCTATGGGGAATACGGATCCCTTAAGGGTGCACCCCTGTGGAACCGGGTAACTGCGAGATTGGTTCGAATTGCTTGATCTTAACGCCGATTACTCCTGCTAATTTCCGCAAATGCGCCACTTTTGGACAAATAGCTGAATTTTCTACCACTATTTTTTCTAATTTAGTTTATTTTACCCATATTCGGACCATTTAACTGGAGTTCCTACCACTATTTCGCTCACTGTCACTGAGCAGATCAGATTAACGGTAGTTTTTCCATCTCTCTTAAAACTGTAATCGACAGCCACCTACTACAACCTTCTACAGGGTGCTTTTGCACTGAAACATATCAGCTAATCAGCGTGCTCACGAGTTCATAAGACCGCAGTCGCTGCTCATAATCTGCAACTGGCGTGACCAGAAGAAAATCATCGACCTCACAATCGCGTGCAATCAGCTCCAGCTGCTCGCGCACACTAGCCGCTGTGCCGACGAGCACTTTGCGCTGGGGCTGAAATTCTGCCCCTTGCAGCCAAGGCATGCCAGCTGCTAGTGCCTGCGCCTCCTTTTCCGAATCGGCGCAAACCACGCCTACCGCGAGGATGACGCGGGGAACCTGCCCCTGTGCGGACGGCACGAATTGCTCCCGATAGCCTCGCACCACTTCATTAGCATCGCTGTCGCTCATAAACTGGCCGAATACGTAGCCAGTTCCATGTTCAGCTGCTAATGCTGCGCTTTTCGTGTTTGTGCCGAGCATCCACACTTCCGGCGCAATGGAGGGCACTGGCCTGGCCGTTACCGGCTGCCCCTCGCACACAAACCGGCCTTCGAGCAAGGCCATTAACGACTTCAACGTTTCTGGCAGCTGCCGAACGTTCTCTAGGAAGTTGCCGCTTAGCGCAATCGCGGCATTCGCTGAACCACCGGGCGCCCGCCCGATGCCAAGATCAATCCTGCCCGGATATAGGGCAGCAAGCATATGAAAACTTTCAGCCACCTTCATTGGCTTATAATGTGGCAGCAGCAGTGCACCTGAACCGATGCGAATACGTTCCGTCCTTGCACCGACATGTGCCAAGAGAACCTCCGTCGCTGTGCAAGCTAGTGCAGGCATATCGTGATGTTCGGCGACCCAATAGCGCGAATAGCCCCATTTTTCAGCTTGTCCCGCCAGCTTGACGGCTTGCTTATAAGCAGTACTCGCGTCTGCTGGAGCTATGACGGGAACAAGATCTAACACACTGAGCTTCATTTAGATGCTCCCCCTTTCTCTCATTATGCCCTTCAACAGCAGTAATCGCCAAAAAAGCTCCTTATTCATAATCGAATAAAGAGCCGATAACGTTCAGTTTTACAAAGCTTCACCTTTACCGCCGTCAATATTGACCGAAGTACCGGTCACATAAGAAGCAGCTTGTGAGGATAGGAATGCAATCACGTTCGCTGCTTCCTCCGCATTACCGATGCGGCCTAACGGAATGGCGTGCCTTGCATCACTTGCATACTCGTCCCAAGTGAGTTCAGGCGCTTCGCGCTTCCAGGATTTTTCCAGCTGATCACTGCGAATCTTCCCGATACAAACGGTGTTCACGCGAATACCGTCCCCAGCAAGATCCTTACTCATCGCGTTAGTTAAAGCTAGTCCCGCTGCGCGGCTGACACTTGTCGGCAAGGAGGAAGCCGGCGGTGTTTTGGCAGCAGACGTCGTAAGATTCACAATGGAACCTCCACCAGCTTGTTTCATATATGGAATCGTATAACGAGAGCAATGAATTGCTCCGAATAATTTCAGTTCCAAATCCTGCCGCCATACCTCGGTTCCCACCTGTTCAAAAGGTTTCGCCGCGGAAGTCCCGGCATTATTAACCAGAATATCAATCCCGCCAAAAGCTTCAACGGTCAGCTCGACAGCGCGTTTGCAATCTTCTTCTGACATGACATCCGCTTGAATCGTTAGCACAAGGTTATCGGTCAAGCCAGCAATATGTTTGGCAGCTTGTTGCAGCTGTTCCTCATTCCTCGCACAAATAGCAACCTTCGCCCCTTCACGGGATAACGTGATCGCAGTCGCCAAGCCAATTCCTTTGCTACCGCCTGTTATTAAGGCAACTTTTCCCTTCAACCCCAAATCCATCCCTACATCCATCCTTTCCTAGACACCAGAGTAGTTCAAGCATACTCTTTTTAGTAGCATTTTTTCAAATGTTGGCAAAAAAAAGAGAGGCACAGGCCTCCCTTTTCTACATTCTAATTATTCAAGTAAACCGCTTTTCCTGTGCGTGCTGATTCATAAATTGCTTCCAAAATTTGCGAAACAACGTAGGCTTGCTCAGGTGTCACGACAGGCTCTGCATCCGTTTCAATCGCCTTGATCCAAGTACGCATTTCCAGATCCGCATCACTTTCTTTGGCACCGTCATAAAAAGCAACGCCGCCCGCTTTCAGATCGACTTCCGTTGTATACAAACGGCTGTGTTTCTCGCCATTGATACGAAGTCCACCTTTCATGTCTGCGCCGCCTTCTGTTCCGCTCAGCGAGCACTTCGCTTCGTCAACTTCCAGCGTGTTCAGAGCCCAGCTGGATTCCAGCATAATTGTCGCTCCATTTTCCATCACGATCATTCCGAATGCGGAATCTTCTACTGTGAACTTGCTTGGATCCCACGGCCCCCATGCGTTAGCGGCATTCTCCTTTTGGGACAATTCGTGGTAGGACGTTCCGAGTACAACTTTCGGTTTGTAGTTGTCCATCATCCAAAGCGTCAAGTCCAAAGCATGTGTCCCGATATCAATTAGCGGGCCTCCGCCTTGTTTTTCTTCATCGAGGAATACACCCCATGTTGGAACTGCACGACGACGAATCGCATGCGCTTTTGCGAAATAAATTTCACCAAGCTCACCTTGTTCACAAACACGTTTCAAGTGCTGGCTATCCGCACGGAAACGGTTGTTATAGCCAATTGTCAGCTTCTTGCCTGTACGTTTAGCTGTTTCGGCCATACGTTTCGCATCTGCTGCAGTTTTTGCCATAGGCTTCTCACACATCACATGCTTGCCAGCTTCCAAAGCAGCAATTGCAATTTCAGCGTGCGAATCATTAGGCGTAAGAACATGTACGATATCAATCGTAGCGTCCGTTAGTAGTTCTTTGTAATCTTCATAAACGGTAGCGCCTTCTGCGCCGTATTTATCAGCAGCCTTTTCTGCGCGTTCGCCAACGATGTCACAGAATGCGACGATTTCAATATTTTTCAATTTGCTCAAGCTCGGCAAATGCTTACCGTTTGCAATTCCACCACAACCAATGATACCAATACGGAAAATACGTGACATAAGATTACCTCCAAAGTAGGTTGAATTTTAGTATGAATTAATTAGGAAGTTCAATTGTGACTTCGCGTTTTTGAAGAGAGGAACGTATAATACCGTCAATAATCGCTTGATTCCGGACAATTTGCTCGCCTGGAATCGGCGCAGGCTTGCCGTCGCGAACCGCTTCAACAAAATCACGAACTTTTTCGTTAAATAGATTCTTATTATGATCGATGATCGGGATTTGACTTTCGGTATGGTGACCAAGCACATCATGGAAGTACGTGATAGATCCAACAGATCCATCAAACACGCCGCTCCATGGTCCTTTTCCAGCAGGTGTCACTTTAAGTCCGCCATCGGTTCCAAGGAACAGGGTCGGTCCTAATGTGTCCATGTGCATCGCCCATGAGATTTTAAAATTCAGCACGAGATCGCCCTCAAATCGAATCATCGCAACTCCGAAATCTTCTACATCGAAGCGCGTTGCTTCTTTGTGATACAAAGGGTTCGTTCCAAAATAGTTAGAACTGTAAGCGGATACGGTAAGCGGTTTCGGATATCCCATCGCGTTAAGCGCCATATCCAGCGAGTAGCAGCCAATATCAGCCATTGCGCCGGCACCGGCAATTGCCTTGGAAATAAATGTGCCGCCAGGCATCCCTCTACGACGTCCGCCGCCAGTCTCCACATAGTACACTTTGCCCAGTTGACCGGATTGAACCACATCTTGAATGGTTTTCATGTTCGGGTCATACCTCGGTTGGAAACCAACATTAAGCATGAAACCTGTCTTTTTCGCAGTTTGCGCCATTTCTACCGCTTCATCCAGCGTAACGGACATCGGCTTTTCGAGCATGACATTTTTACCTGCCAGCAAGGCATCTACCGTTGTGCGGTGGTGAGCCACATTAGGCGTACAAATACTTACTCCATCAAGGTCTAACTCCAACAACTGTCGGTAGTCGTCAAAGGCTTGCGCCGATGTAAGCTGCCAGAAATCAATAAATTGCGCCGCTTTGCCTGGTACAGCATCTGCAACCGCTACAATCTCTACATCAGCCAGCTCTCGGTAGGCTCTTACATGTGCGCCAGCAATACCGCCGCCGCCAATAATGCCGATTTTCAATGTTTTGCTCATCTCATTACCTCATCGCTACATGTAATATTAAGACATCCTACATAAATGTAGCATAGGAATAATAGGATTTTTAGTCTAACATTAGGACAAAAGAGCTAAGAAATTACGACATGACGTATTTGGTTGAAAAAACGGCTTGTCTTCTTCAATTTGTTGGATTACCACTCACGAAATTTATTGTCCCTTCCAAATCAGGACATTGAGGTTGAGAACCTGTGGCATTCTACACCTTCATAAGATTTTTGTCTGATTTTTCAGCAATGATAGATATGTTGGCTAACGGACTCCCCCTTACCTCTTGCGAGCATTAATTGTTGTTGGCTTACGGACTGAGATGACTCTATTTGCTACTTTTGTGAGAGTATTTGCAGCTAACGGACTCTAGAGT
>NZ_JBFTQB010000266.1:0-10850 GCF_056398785.1 Paenibacillus sp. 01T422
ACATAGAGCGGTCTACTGCTTGCAATTCCAGCCCTCGTTGCACAAAGTACAATCAATTTGGCGCTGTTACACGAAAACAGCGGTTTGGAGCCCGTAATGTTGTACTAAGTACAATATAGGGGAGTGCGGAGGGCTAAATGCGGTCATAATGTTGCACAAAGTACAACATAGGGATTGTAATAGCGCTATCGGCAAGGGGAGATGGAGTTTGTTAGTCGTTTGACGGAGGAAGAGGCGCAGGTACAGACAAAGCTAGTTTATGAGATTCTTTTGGCGAACATTGTATAATATTGGGTTTTAAACATAAAACAATTGATATTGATTATCAGTATCAATATAATAAAGTTAGTCAATTGATAATCATCCAACAAATACCAGGAGGTGAACGGGAATTGTCTTTTCAGGAGCAAATCTTGCTTTGGAATCATGCGGCACTGAAAGTGCTAGACGTGCGTCGTACGATTATGCAGCCAGGTGAAAGTATACATGCCTATCAGCTTCCAGCGAGTGTATTTCTGTATGCAACGCGGGGGAGGGCCCAGCTGCTGCTTGATAATAGCGTATATGCTGTGGATAAATGTCATGTTTGTCATGCAGGCAAAGGCACTTTTCTTGATATTGTCAATGTCTTGGAGACTTTTGAGTATTTTATGGTGTTTTATAAAGCTGTTCTAGCGCTTCCTGYCAGGAAAGATCTGCTGCGGCTGCAGGAGAAAAGCAATCCATTTAAATTGCAGTTTGGATTTATGCCGCAGCATTCGCTTTCTTTGTTTTTACAGATGGAAGAAATGCATCAACAATGGACGCAGCTTGGGGCATTGGAAAAGTTCCATGTCAAAGCGTTATTTCATCAGTTTGTCTATGAGATGCTTCAGCAGTTACAGGAGCAGGGCAGCGAAATGACAGGTCCGGAGCCTGTCGGTCAAGCGATTCGCTACATGCAGCAACGTTATGCGGAGCAAATTACCCTGCAGGGATTGGCAGATCTGCTGGATTGCAACGGCCGACAGTTGCAGCGGCTATTCAAAGCGAAGGTAAGCATGGGGCCGATGGAATATTTGATGCAGGTACGATTAGGGAAAGCGAAATCGCTTCTGCAGCATACGGACGTACCCATTGCCGAAATAGCAGAGGACGTCGGATATGCGGATAGTTACTATTTTAGCCGAATATTTAAAAAGCATGTTGGCGTTTCTCCGGGCCGATTCAGAGAGAAATCCAGTCAGGCGGATTTCCGTCGTCAAAATCCATTGGTTTTGTCGCAATTGCCCATTGTTCCCAGTAAATTGCAAAAGTATAGTGGGTTAGGTGAGGATGAATATCATTATCAAGAAATAGCTGGAAATATGGCATCCTATGTCCACTCAAATCCTAAGTCTTCTATGGCTATTGGCTTTATGCTGACGTTTGCCTTGCTCCTGAGTGTATGCTCAGGGCCGGCCGCTGTAAGCGCCCAGGCAGATGGGAGTGCAGCTCATACCAAAAGAGCTTTGGTACAGTCTTCGGCCGTAGTCGGAAAGTCATCAGAATCGAGGGCTTTTACTGCTTTACATACAACTCGAACGATCATACATCTTAATGGCGAGCTGCCGCTGGACAAAATACCGGAGAATATCGTTGTACTCGATACGCAATATATCGATCAATTGTTGGCACTCGGCAAACAGCCCGTTGGCACCGTTATTGCTACATCGGATATTTCGGAATTCCCTGCCTATGTCTCGCATCAGCTGAGCGGCATCAAATTGATGGGGACTAAGGAGAAGCCTGATCTCGAGGCAATTAAGCAGGTAGAGCCCGATCTTATTATTTGTACAGAGTTTCAAGCGCATAGGTATGCCGAGCTTGCTCAGATTGCGCCAACACTGCTGCTGGATCGGAACGCGGATTGGCGTTCCACGCTTCAAACGTTTGGGCAGATTTTGGACAAAGAGCAAGAGGTGCCTGACGTATTGGCCTCGTATGAGTATAAGATCGCTACTCTGCAGGCCGCTCTAGCGAGCAAGTTGGGTGGCGAGACCGTTGCCCTAATCAGGCCGCGCGATCATCAGATTCGGCTTCATACGACTGCACACCGCACAGCAGATATTTTGTACAGTGACCTAGGAATTCAAGCTCCAGAGTGCGCTAATGACAGCGAGAGTTCTAGCAAGTGGATTTCGCTGGAGTCGCTTCAACAGGTAGATCGTTTACTAGTTTTAACGGACGATTCCAACAAAGAATTGATCAGTGAATATCAAAAATCCGAGGCATGGCAAGGTCTAAGGGCCGTACAAGCCAAGCAAGTGTACTCGGTCAATACAACAATGTGGATTGGATATTACGGCCCTATTGCCATCGATCTTATTTTGGATGAGATAGCAGAAGCTTTCCTGCAAGAAAATTTGCTGACGGTATAGAGATAATAGTGTGAGAGTCACCTACTATATACGGATGGAGAGAGAGAATATGACCTTAACCAAAGTGCGATTGACGATCGATTCCAGTGCTGAGGATGAATTGGCGCGAGCTAAGCTGGTCGATTTGCATCAAATTGTCGTTRATCAGGTGATGCGACTTAAGATGAATGAATCGGTGAAAGTCACGATTGAGTATGGGGGAGCCGATCAGGAAGATCGGCTTTCTTCGCCAACGATGGCTAACGGTGAGAATTATGGGGATGATCCGCAAAGCGGGAAAATGGATAGCTTGAGTGAGAGGCAGCGGCAAATCGCCGAGATGTTATGCAACCATTATTCGATTAAACGAATTGCGGAAGAGCTATATGTGAGTGTGAATACCGTCAAGAAACATATTCAGAATATGAAAAAGGCGCTCAATATCGATGTTTCGGGTGCAGATTTTATTTATACGGTGAAGAAAATACTGCAATATGGGGGCAGTGAAGAGAAGGTCATGCTTCAATCGGAGTAGTGATATTATCTGATCGGAGAATTTACTGTATTCGGATTTGTTTGGTATGCTGATTATGTAAACTGATAATGATTATCATTATCACGTAAACATAAAACAAACAAGATCTGAAGGAGTGAAGCAATAATGGTTAATCTTACTGTCACGGAACAGTCCCAAAATACGCGCTATCTCGAAAGCCAATCGCAGCGGGAATCCAATGCGAGATCTTATCCTAGAAGGCTTCCGATTGCGATACAAGAAGCGGAGGGAATTTACGTAAAAGATATGGACGGCAAGGTGTATTACGATTGTCTTGCCGGAGCCGGGACGCTTGCGCTCGGTCACAATCATGCTGTGGTCGTTGACGCGATCAAGCAAATGCTGGACAGCAAGCGACCGCTGCATACGCTGGATCTAACAACTCCGCTGAAGGAGCAATTCGTGGATGAGCTGTTTGCCAGCTTGCCGGAGGAGTTCGCTAAGAACGCACGGATCCAGTTCTGTGGGCCGACTGGCGGAGATGCTATCGAAGCTGCGATTAAGCTTGTCAAAACGGCAACGGGCAACCGCAGCATCCTGTCCTTCCAAGGCGGGTACCACGGGTCAACGCATGCAGCTATGAGCCTTAGCGGAACGCTAGGGCAAAAAGAGAAGGTGAACGGCCTTATCCCGGACGTGCACTTCATGCCATATCCTTACGCATACCGCTGCCCGTTCGGCGTCGGTGGAGAACAGACGCATGAGCTGTCCTCCCGCTATATCGAAAATTTACTCGACGATCCCGAAAGCGGTATTGTTTCTCCTGCCGGGATGATTTTCGAAGTTGTACAAGGCGAAGGAGGCTCTATTCCTGCACCTGTGGAATGGCTTCGCGAAATGCGGAGAATTACGCAAGAGCGGAATATTCCACTCATTATTGATGAGGTACAGACTGGACTTGGGCGGACTGGCAAGCTGTTTGCTATTGAGCATGCCGGTATCATTCCGGATGTTCTGGTACTTTCCAAAGCGATTGGCGGAAGTTTGCCATTATCGGTCGTCATTTACAATAGCAAATTGGATGTATGGAAGCCGGGGGCGCATATCGGTACGTTCCGGGGGAATCAGATGGCGATGGCAGCGGGTCTAGCTACACTGAAATTCATCAAGGAACATGATGTTCCTGGCAAGGTAGAGAAGCTTGGTCAACATTTACGCAATCACTTGAACGAGCTGAAGCTTGATGTGAACTGCATTGGAGATGTGCGTGGAAGAGGCTTAATGGTCGGTGTAGAAATTGTCAATGCGAAAGCAGCGTTGGATCGACTTGGTCATTATCCCCAGTATCCCGAGTTGGCTAGACGGATACAACAGGAATGCTTCCACAGAGGCCTAATTCTCGAAGTCGGGGGCAGACATTCTTCTGTCATGCGTTTCTTACCACCGTTAATCGTCACACAGGAGCAGTTGGATGAGATTGCACGCCTGTTCAGTGAAGCTGTTCATGCAGCCTGCGCAGCATTGGATGCGTGATTGGAGCGGTAGAGAGAGGAGAGATCGACCACGGATGTTACAACAGCAAACGGACGCAGCCGCGAAAAGCACGGAGCTTGCGGAAATGGCGACCATACGCGCATTACTAAACAGCTATTTGAGAGAGACCGGGGAAAGAGACCCAAGGGCAGCAATCCCCGGATTACGATATTTCATCGATTCCTTTCCTAAGCAAGGCGATCCATTTATGCTTCATCTCCCGATGATCGGCAAAACGATTACGGGAGCCATAACGTATTACTCGGCCATGGGCCAGCATACGTATGGATCGTTTTTCTATGAAGCGATATCCGGTGGTGTGTTTCGGGAGCTGGACATGGAGCGGTTGCTTACGCTGCTGCTTACAGAGCTGGGGAAAAGTGAAAAGGCTGAAAATGGTCATAGTGACGAGCAGCAAGTTAGATCGCGAATCGAGAATAGCTACCGGAAGATGAGCCAGTACATGGAGCATTTTCTTAATCAAACGCAAGCGGAGCTCGCTTGGAAACCGGAATGCGTCCGCTCGGAGCAGTCGCTCTATAGCGGTCACCCGTTTCATCCATATCCGAAAAGCACCGAAGGTTTTGACTTTAACGAGCTTGCTACCTACAGCCCTGAGAGGGGCGCTTCCTTTCAACTGCATTATTTTGCAGTTCGCAACGAGTTGGTGCATGAAGAGTGGCTGGACGGAGAAGAAGCTGTGGCGCTTCGGCCTTTTGCCACATTGCATGCGCGTCAGCAATTAGGCGATGCAGCTGGAAGCTACAAATTGTTGCCTATGCATCCTTGGCAGGCGGTTTATGTAATGCGCCAGCCACAAATTCAGGAAAGAATGAAGAAAGCAGATATCATCAGCCTTGGTTTATGTGGTCCTGTTGTATATCCGACTTCTTCGGTAAGAACAGTGTGGGAGCCGACAGGAGGCTACGGCTTCAAGCTGCCGCTGCATGTTCGCATCACGAATCTGCTGCGCGAGAACACGCAGGAGCAAGCAGAGCGGACGATGGATGCGGCGCGAGTGCTGCATCATCTTAGGAATGAATGCAATAACGATCATTTCCGCATTCTTTCCGAGACGGGCTACAGCAGCGTTAGGTTGGCAGAAATGCCAGAGGATTGGTCAGCATGTTTCACGGTCATTTACCGTCCGATGAAGCTTCCTAACCCATCCACGTATGTGCTGGCTTCGGTGTTAGAAAGTTGGCCAGGTCAAACGGAGCCTAAACTGATTCAGGCAATTAGACAAGGCAGGCAGGGCATATTGCCTGACATGCGTGAGTGGCTGGCTGAATACTTGCGAATCTCGATGGTATCGCTGCTGCGCCTACTGGCCGAGCAGGGAATTTCCTTCGAGGCTCATTTGCAGAACTCGCTTGTGTCCTTGAAGAACGGCATGCCCGATTGCTTCTATGTGCGTGACCTCGAAGGCGTAAGCATCGATCGCCGCAAGGCAGTTGAAGCGGGCTGGACCCAGACGCTGTTGGCAGAGAGCAGTCCCGTGCTGTACGAAGAGGCAGAAGCTTGGATGAGGACTAAATATTATTTCTTCGTGAATCACTTAGGTTCACTGATCCATACGATTGCGGCATATAGCCGTGAAGGCGAAGAGCAATATTGGCGCGTCGTCCAGAATGTGCTTGAGCAGGAGCGGTCAGGAGCAGATGAAAGAATGCTTCCTTATATTGATGATTTACTGCACAGCGGAAGCTTGCCCGCGAAAGCCAACTTCACAAGCTGTTTTTTATCCAGGGGAGAAAGACCGCTGTTTGTCAATATCCCTAATCCGATGAAGGTGTAGTTGTGGAGAAGTGGAAACGAAACCTTTACATTTTATACGTCGGTCAATTTATGGCCATGGCTTCAACGAGCAGTATTACCCCTTTTTTACCGCTGTACTTGCAAGAGCTTGGACTTACGGATCCGAAAAAAGTGCTTTTCTGGTCCGGTATGATTTATGGGGCGAACCTGTTAACGGCCTTTCTGTTCTCCCCGCTTTGGGGGAAACTGGCTGACCGCTATGGGCGCAAAGTGATGCTCGTCCGATCCGGAATCGGCATGGCAATTACCATTACGCTGATGGGTGTTGCAACCAGTCCCGTGCACTTGCTGTTGCTGCGTCTCGTTAATGGTGTTCTTTCCGGCTTTGGACCGGCAGCCATTGCGCTTACCGCAACGAATACGCCCAAGGAGCGCAGCGGATATGCATTGGGCATTCTGCACTCCGGGGCGGTGGCCGGTACGATATGCGGGCCGCTGATAGGCGGTTTGATGGCTGACCACTTCGGTCTGCGAGAGGTGTTTTTTTATACCGGCATCAGTATTTTTGTAGCTGCATTCATCGTTATTTTCGGCGTTAAGGAAACGTTCGAGAAGRAAGTAAAAACCGAGAAGAAAACGGATCTGATTCAGGATTTCAAAATGATTGTGGCTAGAAAGCCAATTGCCTCGCTTTTCGTCTCCTCCGCAATATTAAGGGCGGCAATGATCGGCACACTGCCGCTCATTCCGCTGTACGTACAGCATTTGGCGGCTGGATCAGATAATCTGGTCGTCCTGGCAGGTATTACCTCGGCGTCCATGGGGATTGCCAATATGATTACAGCTCCGTATCTGGGCAAGCTGGGCGACAAGTTCGGTTCGCATCGGATATTTATCATGGAGAGTCGGACATACAGCTACGTCAACTGCGCTGTGCTGCTTGGCGGCTTGGCAGGCTCGCTCGGTATGGGAGTCATAGCGTCGAGCTTTGGTTTGCCGATGATCTTCCTGTGTGCAGCCGGATTGCTTATTATGAGTAACATTTGGATGAAAATGAAAGTGTTTCCCCACATCACGCCGCTTAAGGAATCGACTGCCCTAGCAGGCGGTCAGGAAATAATCAAATGAGGTGTAGCGAATGAGTACGACACAATGGGTACCTGCAAGCCAGGCTGATTTGGATAAAAAAGTAGAGGAACGGGTGCTTGGACAGTTAATTGAAGCCGTTCTTTATGAGGAGATTGCCATTCCGTTGAGCGGGGTGCCGGCTTCTGGATTTGATGGAGAGCTTGCTCTGCAAGGGAAAGCGGCTGATGGGGAGACGGTTACCTACCGCTTCTATGCGAAAAGAAAAATGACCTTTGACCGCATCCGTTTAGCCAGAGATACGATCAAGCGCCAGAAGGGGAATGAAGAATGGGCTGCTGCACAAGTGTCTCAGTTCGTCCTGGAAGTGCTTGGTCAGATTCAGCCAGATCAAGAACGGCTGGGGATGCTGCTTGAAGAGCTGCAAAGCACGTTCGTGAAAGATGTGCAGGCTCAGGCTTACCGGGCATCCGTGCCKCAATCGGGGCAGCAGCGCAGCTATGATGAGTTGGAAAGTCTGCTGGATGGTCATCCCTATCACCCGTGCTATAAATCACGGATTGGCTTTAGCCTAGAGGAGAATGAAAGGTACGGCCCTGAGTTTAATCAAGATTTGCAGCCTGTATGGGTAGCTGTTGCCAAGTCCGATAGTCAGCTTTCACTTCTGGAAGGGGAAAATTATCGGGACATTATTCAGCATGAGCTTGGCATAGAAATTTATAGCCAGTTCGAGGCGATTTTGATCGAAAAAGGGCTGAATGCCGCCGATTACCTGTTCATGCCTGTTCATCCTTGGCAGTATGAGCACATGATTACCTCCGCATTCCAGCAGCAATTAGCGGACTCTACGATCGTGAAGCTTGGGTCTGGGGATGATGTGTACCGTGCGCAGCAATCTATTCGCAGTTGGGCGAATCAGTCGAACCAAGAGAAAGCTTATTTGAAAATGGCGCTGAATATTACGAATACATCGACCAGACGAATGCTTGCGAAGCACACCATCCTGAATGCGCCACTTGTTTCACGTTGGTTGTTGTCACTGACAGAAAAAGACGAGACGGCCAAGAAGCTTGATCTTGTATTTCTGGCCGAATTTGCAGGCATCACTTATGAGTATGATAAGCTCCCGGCCAACTTGCAGCCGCAGGCTTACGGGAATCTAGGAGTTGTGTGGAGGCAAAGCGTTCATCGTTTCTTGAAAGACGGCGAAGCCGCTATTCCACTGAGCTCTGTCACGTATGTAGATGGCCAACAGCCATACATTGAGCCGTGGGTGCAGCAATATGGCCTCAAAGCATGGACGCGCCAGCTGCTTGATGCAGCCATAACCCCGCTTATTCACATGCTGTATGCGCACGGACTTGCGATGGAGTCGCATGCTCAGAATATCGTGCTCATCCATAAAGATGGCCTGCCTGCTCGGCTCGCGTTGAAGGATTTCCACGATGGCCTGCGATTCTCCAAAGCGCAGCTTCCACAGCCGGAATTTTGTCCGGATCTGAACTTAGAACCTGCAGCGCACCGGGCKATTAACCGGCATTCCTATATGCAAACGGATGATTTGGATGCCGTGAAGGATTTTCTGCATAGCGCCTTTTTCTTTGTGTGTTTAGGCGATATCGGGATCTTTTTGAACGAGCGTTATGGGCTTGAAGAGTCGGAGTTTTGGCAAATGGTTGCGGATGTGATTCAGCAGTATCAACAGGAACACCCGGAGCATAAGGCTAATTTTGAAAAATATGATCTCTTCTCCGATACAATTCGGATCGAACAATTAGCGCGAAGAAGGTTATGGAAGGACATGGAAGTCGATCCGAAGCATGTTCCGAACCCCTTAGCACATTATCGTTTCTCTCAAGGAGGCCATGTATAATGCCAAACAAACTTACGAGCAATAAGGCTGAACAAAGGGTCATGGAAGATCTCGTGAATGCTTTATTGGCAGAACAATTTCTAGATGGTCATGTGTCTATAGAACTGTTGTCCAAAGGGGAGTGGGTTTCAAATGCCTCACAGGATGATCAGTTAAAAATGGTCCAGGAACAGTTTGGAGTTGAGGTAGAAGCGCAGGCAACTCATGTATACCGGTGGAAGCTGGAGGATGCCGTGATCGTATTTCCCGTGAGCACGTCGATCACACAGCCATATCGGTTCGAAGCTTCCTACGGTGTGTACAAAGTAACCCAAGGAAAGGACTTGTCCAGACTCGGACCATTGGAGCTTATGGGGTATGCTGTGACTCTGTACACAAATGACCCCGTGGCGGTTGATCCGTATGGAGCGGTAAAGTTCCTGCATATGATTGAGCAAACGCTGCTTCAAACCTCATTTTCGCTTGAAAATGAGCAGCCAAGCGCGCATATTCTCGGACTGACGCAGGCGGCTGCTCTGCTGGAGGCAGAGCGCAAAGCGGCTTACCGTGACAGACCTTTTCATCCCGTGTCCAAAGTGAAGCAAGGATGGGCTTATGATGAGTGCAGCAGCTACACGGCTGAATTCGGACGTCCGATCAAGCTGAACTGGATGGCCGTGAAGCAAGATTACGTCGTATCCGGGCTTGAGGAGGGGAAGGAGTTATTCCCTGTAGACCTGCTGCTCACGGACGAAGAGCGAAATCAGATCAGCGCTGAGCTGGATAGACGTGGTCTAGGTGAAGGTGCATATACCGCTATTCCTGTGCATCCGTGGCAGATGTCGGCGATTCTGCCAGAGCAGATTAAAAGGGAGCTCGAAGAGAAGATCTGTATTCCTTTGGAAACGGAAACGGGTACCTTCTACGCGACATCATCTGTGCGGTCTTTAATGCCGGAAAATGAGAGTCAATATCATGTGAAACTGCCGTTAGGCATTTATTCACTGGGCGGACTTCGTTATCTGTCGGCGATCAAGCTGATGAACGGTCAGCAAGCGGAGTCTTTGATGAGACAAGCCGTGGAGCGGGATGCCGTGCTGAAGCACAAGCTGTTTTTATGCGATGAAACGAAATGGTGGGCGTATTTACCGGAAGATCGGGATCTGTTCGCCGACTATCCAAGACATTTATCCACGATGATTCGGGAATATCCGGCAGAGCTTGTGCAAGATGCTGATATTCGTTTGCTGCCAATGTCGGCGCTATCGGTTCACGAATCAGTGGAAAACGGCCATATTTTTGATGAGTGGCTGAAACTGATTGGATCAGATCAAAGTGCTGAAGCTGCCGTACAGCTGTTTCGTGAAGTGCTGGTGTCCTACTTCGAGATCTGCTTCCGCTTGTTCCGACTCGGTATGATGCCGGAAGTACACGGTCAGAACTGTGTGCTGGTATGGAAGCAAGGCAAAATCGAAGGACTGCTGCTTCGCGATCATGATGCCCTGCGTGTGCATGTGCCTTGGTTAAACGCGAATGCTCTTGAGGACCCGGCGTACACACTGCGTGCGGGGTATCCGAATTCGCTGTATCACGATGAGCCGCAGAAACTGCTGACTTTTTTCCAAATGCTCGGTATCCAAGTGAACAGTTATGCGATACTGAAAAGCATTTCTCACTATTATGGCTTGAGCGAAGCATCCTTGTGGAAAGAGCTTCAATCATGCCTGGAGGAGGCTATCCAGAAAGC
>NZ_JBFTQB010000267.1:0-10173 GCF_056398785.1 Paenibacillus sp. 01T422
GAGGTGGCTTATGTCACATAAAGAAAAGGAAAAAAATAAAGGAAAATGTTGTCCTTGTCCTCCAGGGCCAGCGGGACCTCGAGGACCAAGAGGAGCACAAKGTCCACCTGGTCCGCCGTTTACTCCTGGTTGCAATACACAATCTGTGGGACCTTGTTCATTGGCAGAGGGATCTTCCACGAAATCTATTGGGTTCGCTTCTCATGCCGAAGGCTATACAACAGTTGCTTATGGCTTAGCCTCTCACACAGAGGGGACGCAAACAAAAACCACAGTAACAGGCATATATGCGCATGCGGAAGGTGAAGGTAATATAGCAAGCGGGAGAGCCGCCCATGTTGAAGGTGGAGGGGTGGATTCTATTGGCAGACCTTTCCCTAATCAAGCAAGCGGAAATTCTTCACATGCAGAAGGTCTTGGAAATATAGCAAGTGGTTTGGCTGCTCACGTAGAAGGGGTAGTTGTCATAGCAAGTGGGGATGCTTCCCATGCCGAAGGTGCCGAGTCAACAGCAAGCGGTTTCGCTGGCCATGCAGAAGGACAAATTGCAAGAGCAATTGGGGACGCTTCCCATGCGGAAGGGTTTAATACAACTGCCAGTGCCTTAGCTTCGCATTCAGAAGGAAGGTTGACTACGGCCAGTGGAAGGTCATCACATGCGGAAGGTTTTACTACAGCAGCGAGTGGGATTGCATCACATGCAGAAGGTCAAGGTACAACAGCGAGCGCAGTGGCTTCCCATGCCGAAGGAGAAGGAACTACTGCCAGTGGAGAAGCTTCGCATGCCGAAGGGAGTTCTACGATAGCAAGCGGTGTAGCTTCCCATGCCGAAGGAAATGGCACTCAAGCAAGTGGACCAGTCTCCCATGCGGAAGGCGCTGGTACCATAGCAAGCGGGTTAAATGCTCATGCAGAGGGGATTTTAACAACGTCAAGCGGAACTGCTTCCCATGCTGAAGGAATTCAGACAAGTACCAATGGACATATGGGTGCCCATATTATGGGTACAACCGGAAAAGCGGACACTGATTTTTCCTGGTTTTTAGCTAATGGTCTCAATGATGATGGTACAGGAAACAATTTGGCGGCGAAAATCATTGGTTCAGGCACTAATAATGGGAAGGGTTATGCGGATATCGGTTGGTTCGGAGGTGGTGCTGACTTCGCAGAGATGTTTGAAACTATCGATGGCCAGCCTATAGATGTTGGTTACATGGTGACTTTGGATGGAGAAGGGGATCGAATACGAAAAGCGAATTCGAATGATGACTTTCTGTTAGGCATAACGAGTGCAAACCCTTCTTTTTTGGCCAATAGTGGAGAGTTAAGATGGAAGGACAAATTTATGACGGATGAATGGGGTAGGGTACTGATGCAAAAAGTCCTTATACCCGCAGTATTCAATAAAGAAGGAATAGTCATTATTCCCGAACGTATGGAAACCCGTCCGCTTATTGATCCCAAGTATGATTCCGCGCAAGTCTATAGGGCAAGGTCGATGAGGCAGGAATGGGTTGCTGTAGGTTTATTAGGACAAATTCTTGTTCGAGACGACGGGACATGCCATCCCAAAGGATATTGTAAGCCTAATAATGATGGTATTGCTACTCTTTCAAACACAGGGTATCGGGTTATGAAGCGTACGGGACCGAATCAAATATTGGTTTTGGTTCAGCCTGTTCAGTTGGGGTGAGCGTTAGGTTAATTAAGGCTTCATAGGCTGTAGACAAAGTGCTGCAGCTTTTTACATATAAAATAAGGAACTATTAAAACGTTGTTCTTCGAAACCATGATATCATCATTTTTAAAAGGGGATATTCAAGAAAATTAGTTTTATTGAATTTTAAATTAATAAAATTAATTATAATATTAATTTTATTGAATTATTCAATTTACAAATTGAATGTCTTGAATTATAATGAAAAAAAAGAAAGGAGTAGAGCATGAAATATCCCATTTTAACACAGTGTCCTGTATGTGACCATCCGCTGCATGCCGTCAAGCTAGAATGTGGGCATTGCCGGACGACAATTGAGAATACATTTGAATTATCAAAGCTAGCTCTACTCTCGCCCGAACAGCTCCATTTTGTGATCACGTTTCTTGTGAATAGGGGCAATATTAAGGAAGTTGAGAAAGAACTCGGCATATCTTACCCGACGGTGCGCGGCAAGCTCAATGACATCATTGCTGCCCTGGGATATGATACGCGGAAGAAGACGGATGTCGATGAGAAGAAGGTCATTTCCATGCTGGAGAATGGTGAAATCACCGCGGATGAAGCAGTCAAAATGTTAAAGGATGAATAAGGAGGAAGAAACAATGAAAGAAGAAATCAGCAAAGTGCTGTCCATGATGCAGGAGGGTAAAATTGATTCAGACAAGGCTTCGGAGTTAATTAACGCGCTAAAGGAGAAGCAGACAGCTCAGACATCACAAGTCGTGCAGGTACTGGGGAAAGCTGACTATTCGAAGAAACTATCATCGGCATCCGGTGGTTATTTAGACAAGACGTTGAAAATACGCGTAAAATCGCAAGTAAACGATAACGTCAACATCAATTTGCCGATTAAACTAGTAAAGGCAGTTCTAGCTGCTGGGCACAGCATCGCGTCCAATATTCCGCAGGCTGCGAAATATGTGAAGGATATTAATATTGACCTGCTGATCGATGCAATCGAGAACGAGCTTGATGGGCAAATCATTGACATCCGCTCCGGTGAAGACGATACCATCACCGTAGTGATTGAGTAATGGGTCATGATGATCGTTAAGGTTAAGAGCAAAGACCATGCTTTTACGATTCCGGTACCCTATTCCGTATTGCGTATGGGGAGCGGTATTCTGACTTCTAATTTAGTCCGGCGCATAATGAAAGATTGGCTGAACAAGTATGGCGGACATGAGAGCCAGAAGTATGATTTCGATTCGGACAGCAGCCGGTTCGGGATTGAACTGGCGCTGTCGATTCTCGAAAACCGGAACACGAAGCAAGCGATCAGGCAGCTCATCAAAGAGTTGCAACGTTACAAAGGGACAGTGCTGGTCGATGTCCAGGCTCAGGACGGCACGGAAGTTTTGATCAAATTGTAGGCGTATGATGAATGAACGGGGANGATGTGAGCAGAATTTTTACTTTGTTAAATAAGGAACGGATATAAAGCCTGCAGCGAATAAGCTGTAGGCTTGTTTTTTGTGCAGTTATCCTAAGGTATTGCGAGTTTCGCGGATGAAGGCCAAGGCTGACGGGCATAACCTCTATACTAGCATTGACAATGGATCGGGCAATTCGTATGATCCAAATAGGAATGAAAATAATGTAAATGGAGTTGAATGTGGATGGCGACAGCTAGCTGGGTGAACAAAATTACCGAAATCACATTGTTTGTGGAAGATTTGCATCGGTCGAAGACATTCTACCAAGAGACGTTCAAACTTGCAATCATATATGAAGACGAAAACTGTGCGGTGTTCGATTATGGCAATACCTGCATCAATCTGTTAAATCAATCAAATGCTCGCGAATTGATAGAGCCGGCGCAGGTTGGTAATGGCGGAGTAGGCGCCCGGTTCCAGTTCACAATCCAGGTGCCAGATGTAGATCAGGTATGCGATGAGCTGGAAGTGCTTGGCGTTAAGATGTTGAATGGGCCGATAACGCGCCCATGGGGCCGGCGTACTGCTTGCTTTGCCGATCCAGATGGTCACTTGTGGGAGATTGCGCAGTTGATGTAATGAATTATGAATAGCGGAGAGAGTATTGGACTCAGATTTGATTCATAATTCGATGAGTTCGGTTTAATATGTAAAATATAAGAAGGGGACTTAAGGATGTCAAAAAGAAAATGGACAAAAGAAGAAATTGAAGCATATAGAAAAAAACATGGTGCTTTTTTCTATTTCAACAGTGAAGATTCTAATCTTTTTATTCCCAAAGTATTTGGAATTGGCTTCACATTCAACTGGGCACATCCAATTTCATGGATTTTAGTTCTTGTGATTATTGTATTTATTGCTTGGCGTGTATGAGTGGAAATATAGCTTTATAGACGAGCTAAGGTCCCCAGCACCAGTTGAGGGCCTGATTTATGTTAGAAATGAAGAAGCTTTACCGATCATTCTTATGCATGGCTGGCCAGGATCGATTATCGAGATGTTGAAAATTATTGACCCGCTTACGAATCCCACGGCCTACGGTGGACTAATGAATCGATTGGGATATACGAATTATGTGGCGCAAGGCGGCGATTGGGGGGCTATTATCGCTGATTTGATGGGCGTACAAAAGCTCAAGGGATTGATTGGTCTTCATACCAATATGCCTGGTGCAGTGCCGGCTGACATTGAAAAAGCAATGAGAAACACGCGTGTGAGCAGCTAGAGTTCTTCAACATGCAGCTTGCCTATTCGCAAATGATGGGTTCACGTCCACAGACGTTGACTGGACTAGCAGATTCGCCTGTAGGTTTGGCGGCATTCATGCTTGACCATGATGCGAAGAGCTTGGAACTCATAGCAAATGCGTTTGATGGAAAGCCAGGAGGTCTCTCGCGAGACGATGTTCTTGACAATATTACGCTCTATTGGCTGACGAACACGCCAATCTCTTCAGCGCGTCTTTATTGGGAGAATAAATATCCCTTTTTCAGCGTCAAAGGTGTCACATTACCAGTTGCTGTAAGCGCCTTTCCTGACGAGCTATACCAAGCGCCGAAGAGCTGGGCGGAGAAAGCGTATCCGAACCTTATGTATTACAACAAACATATAGAAGGGATGTTTTAGAACAGATTTACAGTCGGCAGCTCTTCCTTTTCATAGGCAGTATTCATTCATAGAGAAATTAATGGTAATCTAGAGTTATTAAATTAATATGGGAGGTCGATGAAGTGGCTCCAAAGCATATCGTTTCTGCGGCAGCAATCGTAGTTAATGAGCGTAACGAAATCCTATTGATAAAAGGACCTAAACGAGGATGGGAGATGCCAGGAGGGCAAGTTGAAGAAGGGGAGTCATTGAAAGATGCAGCGATAAGGGAAACAAAGGAAGAGAGCGGTATAGATATCGAAGTGACAAAGTTTTGTGGCATTTTTCAAAATGTGAGCGCTAGCATTTGTAATACTTTATTTCTAGGTAGACCTGTCGGAGGCGAATTAACAACTAGCGCCGAGTCTTTAGAAGTAGGATTTTTTCCAATCGAAACCGCATTAGAAATGGTAAATTGGGGGAATTTTAAGCAAAGAATTGAACTTTGTTTGAGTGAAGAACATCAGCCTTTTTATGTTGATTTCTCTATTCCGCTTAAGGATTGCTAGAGTACGAACTCGAATCTGACGAAAACGACCCAATTCTTTCATTTGATTAATGAGCTGTGATACGATTATATTGCAGTTTAATATAAATTCTTTCAGAAAAGAGAATCCAAGCGATGATCAAAATTATCAGCTCGAAAGTAGAAGCCCGGCTTCAAACCTTCATTGGGACTGATGTTTATATTCACAGTGAAGCAACTTCATTTGTATTTGTACGCAATTTCAAGGTCAAGGTTACTCATGCCTTTATAGCGGGGGAAGGTCCATTTCGTGCTGCTCTCCGATTTGATGGCCATGGCTGGCTTCGGATGGAGGCGCTTACGCACTATGAGATTGATGCGAACAGTCGTCTTTTGTTGGCTGGTTATGATGACAGAGGTCGGATGAATGTTGCACTGCACATTGGAAAGGAGCCGTTTCCAGAATGAACAATAGCCATAATGCACCATTGAAAAAGCTGCTCGCAGTGTTTGCTCATCCCGACGATGAGTCATTTATTTGTGGAGGCACACTGGCCAAATACGCAAGTGAAGAGGTCGACATAACGTTAGTGAGCGCGACGYGTGGAGAAATGGGGCGACGCATGGGCAATCCGCCTTATCTCAACCGTGAATCGATGGCAGCAGCACGTGAAATAGAACTACGGAATGCCTGCGACCATTTGGGAATACGGCAACTCCTTTTTTTGGATATCCGCGACAAGACGGTTGAGTTTATCGATGAGCATAGTTTGACAAMACGTATTGCGGATCTCATCCACGAAATTGATCCAGATGTCGTGCTGACGTTTCATGAAAAGCTGGGTGGACACCCAGATCATTGTGCAATTGGGAAGGCAACGACGGCAGCTTTTCAGAGGACTGGGCAGCGGGGCGCCTTATATTTTATAACGTTTGGTGATGCAATGGAGCGTCCAGAACGATACGGCTATTCCCATAAGGATGTAGTCAAAATCGATGTGCATGCTCACCTGGATGCTAAGCTTGCGGCATTTCGTGCCCACCGGTGCCAAACCGAAATTGACGAATGGGTRTGGCTGCCGGATCATGAGGCAAAAGCGAGATTCGGTAAACATGAGTACTTTTTGAAAGCGGATAGGGAGTCTTCGGCAAAAAATCTCGATGATTTGTTTAGCCATCATATATAAATCTTGCATGTATACTCCGAAAGGAAGGATGAAGGTGGATGCCAATCTCTATGTAAGTATCGGAGTCAAGCTTACCGTCGCGTTGATAGGTCTTTTGATCATGACCAGACTGCTGGGAAAAAAAGAGATCTCGCAATTAACCGCCTTTGATTTCGTTTCCTCTTTAATGCTCAGTGAATTGGTCGGCAATACGATTTATGATGATGAAATTCATCTTAGCCATCTGCTTTTTGCTTTAATTATCTGGACGCTTCTAGCGCTTGGGCTGGAAAAGTTTATCGCGCGATTCCCCAGACTGTCCCGATACGCCGCGGGAACGCCCGATCTGATAATCCGGGACGGCTTAGTTGATTTCAAGGCGATGAAGCGCAATAATCTTGATTTCGCCCAGTTGGGCATGCTGCTTCGGGAAAATAATATTTTCTCACTGCGGGAAGTGGCTTATGCCTTGTTCGAGACGAACGGCAGCATCAGCGTACTGCGTCAGAAGGACCCGGAAGAAATCAACGGGAATGCAAAAGATCAACAGGGCAGCGTCAGCCTTCCCGCCTACATCATTGAAAACGGCAGCATCAATGAAGATACATTGAAGCGCTTCGGGCTAGATAGGATTTGGGTGGAACAGCTCTTGCAACTTAGCGGAATTCCCCATCATGAGCAGGTGCTTTTCGCAGAATGGTCGGATTCGAGCGGTCTGTATTATCAGCTTAAAGAAGTGAAGAAAGCATAATTGCAAAAAAACAAGCCTGCAGCAAAAAAAGCTGTAGGCTTGTTTATAAATGACAAAACGGGAACGGGGAGCAAGCAGCACCCAGCTTAACCGTTAACGATCGTACCGCCATTAACATGCAGCACTTGACCGGCCATATAAGATGAATCTTCGCTCGCTAGGAAGACGTAGCTCGCAGCAAGTTCGCTTGGTTGACCAGCGCGTTTCATCGGCGTTGTTGAACCAAAGGTAGCAACTTCCTTCTCCATGAACGTAGAAGGAATGAGCGGTGTCCAGATTGGACCCGGTGCAACCGCGTTAACACGAATGCCTTTGGCATGTAGCTGAAGAGATAGTGATCGGGTGAACGACACGATAGCTCCTTTCGTAGCAGAATAATCAAGTAGCTCCTCATGCCCGTGATACGCTGTGATCGAAGCGGTGTTAATGATGGCGCTGCCAGCTTTCAAATGCTTCATGGCCGCTTTCGTTAAGTAAAAGAATGAGAAGATGTTCGTTCGAAATGTTCTCTCCAACTGCTCGCTTGTAATATCCTCAATGCTTTTCTGCGGGTGCTGTTCGGCGGCATTGTTCACGAGAATGTCGAGTTTGCCGAATTGTTGCACCGCTTGATTCATAAGTTGCTCACAAAAACTTTCGTCGCTAATATCGCCTGCGATATGCAGGCATTTGCGACCAGCATTCTCGACGTGATGCTTGGTTTCCTCTGCATCGCCATGTTCATTGAGGTAGACAAGTACGACATCTGCGCCTTCCTTCGCATAGGCCAGCGCAATGGCGCGTCCAATACCGCTGTCGCCTCCGGTAATTAGCGCGACTTTGTCCTTCAATTTGCCTGCAGCCTTGTAAGTGGTGTTGTCAAACTCGGGCCGCGGGTTCATTTGCGATTCGATGCCTGGCTGTTGATTTTGATGCTGGGGCGGAAATAATGGTTTCGGTTGTGTTGTTGCCATTTTTAAGGGCTCCTTCCATGCTTAACAAATTTTTAGTTAGGATAGTGCAATGGTCGGCAAATCATACTTCAATCGGTAGTGATACCCTTACAGGGTCTTATAACCAGGTTTTTCATCGAACGAAACTGCAGCTATATTGGGTCTTGGATGCAACAGGGGAAGTTGTTAGGTATGGAAGAGTCCAGTAAGTTAACGGGCAGGTACTATTTTTATGGTAAAATAAACGTAATTGCCTAAAGAAAAGCAAGAGGTTGCTATCGCGTTAATTCAAAAGGAGGAATGCGTGGATGCAGGATTTGAAGTTTTTTGACCCCCAAGTTTTATTTAGACATATATATCAAAATGCTCCGATTGGGATCGCTTTAATCTCCATGGACCGAAAATGRTTGCATGTTAATCCGGCAGTTTACAGAATTTTCGGCTATTCGGAAGAAGAATTCATGAACTTTACACTAGACGATATCCGACATCCTGAAGATAGCAGCAACACCATGGGTTTATTAACAGAACTATCTGATGGTGTCATTCCTTCATTTGATTTAGAAAATCGGTACATGAATAAAAATGGCAGTATCGTGTGGACCTCTGTACATGTTTCATTAGTCCGTGATGATCATGAAGGGCAGCCCTTGTATTTTATAGCACAATTTATCGATGTAACTAAGAACAAGCTAGCGGAACTAAAGCTGCAGGAAAGTATTGAACGGTATACGTCGCTAAAGAAATACAACCACGATGCGATTATATCTTTTGGTTTGGACGGCATTATTATAAATGGCAATAAGATGGTGCAGCAGATGACTGGCTATCTCATCGAGGAGTTAATCGGCAGTGGAATGTCCAAATTAATTGGTGAAGTAAATTCAACCCAGTTGCTTTTGGCTTTAAACAATCATGTAGATATCGAAAGAGTTGAAAAAGACGTCTCTTTCATTCAACACAAGAGTGGTCATTCTGTTGAAGTGTTGGTAACGCTAGCTCCAATCATCATCCAAACACAAACGATGGGTTTTTACATCATAGCGAAAGACATGACGGAACAAAAGAAGTTGATCATTGAGAAAGAAGCGGCCGAGAAAACGAATAAAGCTAAAAGCGAGTTTTTAGCCATGATGAGTCATGAAATCCGTACGCCTATGAACGGGGTTATTGGTATGACGGATGTACTGTTGGAGACGGAATTGGATGAAGAGCAGATCGAGTATGTCCAAATCATTAAAAAGAGCGGCGACACGCTGCTCATGATTATCAACGATATTCTGGATTTCTCCAAGATTGAATCCGGCAAGACGGAATTAATGGAAGAACCTTTGATTGTTAGGACTATTTTATCAGAAACGCTTTACATGTTTATGTCCAAAGCTCTTGAGAAAAACCTGGAGATCACTACATCGGTCTGTCCAAAGGTTCCTAACCTGGTTCATGGAGATGTGACTAAGTTAAGACAAGTTTTGATGAATTTACTCAGCAATGCCATAAAATTCACCCCTAACGGAGCGATTTCGATCAGCGTTGAAGCTGTGTCGCAAGAACAGAGCAAGGTGCGCCTTCAATTTGCAATCAGGGATACAGGCATTGGTGTTCCGAAAGATCAGGTTGTTCATTTATTTGAACCTTTTTATCAAGTAGATCATTTCATGACTCGGAAAACAGAAGGGACGGGTTTGGGATTAGCGATTTGTAAAAAGCTCGTTGAGCTTATGGATGGTCAAATCTGGCATGAAGCTTCCACCGATCAAACAGGATCAACTTTCTTGTTCACAGCCAGTTTTCGGCTTCCATCGGATCTTTCAGGCTCATCGCAAGATGATATGTGGCGCGAACAGGATGGCTTGGCCGAAAGTTCAACGGAACAATCTTTGAAAATTCTAATTGCAGAAGACAATGAAGTAAATCAACTTGTCATTAAGAAAATGATAGACAAGCTCGGGCACAAAGCGACCCTAGTCCAAAATGGAAAAGAAGCTGTAGATGCTGTCAAACGTTATCCGTATGATATCATTTTTATGGATATACAAATGCCCTGGATAGATG
>NZ_JBFTQB010000268.1:0-12260 GCF_056398785.1 Paenibacillus sp. 01T422
GGATAGCCCTCGATTGCTCCAGCTTGAATGAGAGCGAGAATATTCGCTTCCGCCCAGTGGCCGGCGATATCGGACAGGGTGCCTTTACCTGTAGAACCGGGATTCGTTGGGTTCGTAGGTTGCTTATCTGTAGCGAATACGGCGAATTTCGTGAAATGGTTGACTTCGCCGCTAACCATTGCCTTGTCTTTATCGACGCTTGGGTTGCTGAGTGCATTCCACTTCTTCGCTGTCTCATCGTACCAGTAGATTGCTGCGTCAGACTTGGCCAGATCTATCTTGGCCGGGTCAAACGGTAAGCTAATCGTTAAATTAGCAGTAAAATTATCCGTGAAATCTTTCTTGATCTCAAAGACATCGCTGATTAGCTTGCCAGAAGCGCTCTTCAGCATTTCATCGGTATTCGTTACTTTATCAACTGTTACCCGGAAATCCGTTTTTGCCGCTCCAGCTGGAATCACGATAGTCACACCGTTATCCTTCACCGTTCCTCCGTTAGAAGCGTAGATCCGAGTGCCGATAGGGGCGGAACCGCCGCCAGATGAATTCGAATTCGTGCTGTCCGGAGCATTGACTGTTAAGGTGTATGCATTGGTTAATACGCCATATGTTGCTGTAATCACAGTCTGACCTTTGCTGATTGCGGTGATTTGCCCGCTCGTGCTGTCGACTGCCGCAACCGCCGTAGTGCTGCTCGTAAAGATAACTCCTGATGTCGCATTCAGCTTCGTAGTACCGTATGTTGCTTCAGCAACAGAGCTCTCGCCTACTTTCATCGTCAACGGACCATTAATCGTTAATCGTACTTCTGACGAAACGCTCAAGATCTCGGAACGGTCTCTGACTCTGATTCTCGGGTGCATATCCGAATCGCTGGAAACCTCGCCGATAGAAGCCAAACCGACTACGGAAACATTTGCTCCATCTGTAACGAACGGAAGCGTCGTTCCCTTTGTAATGTATCCGTTAATGACTACAATTGCCGGGCCGGACCCATCATTAATCGTAAATTGGTTAATTGTTCCGTCAGAGTCTTTATAAACATTTGACACGACGCCCTCTGTTTTCACCAATAGTCCAGTATTCGAGGATGACATTGAAACAGCTGTCGTAAGCGTAGTTGGCGCGAATTTGTGGATACTTGGATCCAAAACAGTGATTTTGCTGACCGTCAACTCCACTTCACCTTGATAATGCGTGATCTTACCTTCAAACCTTGCTTTTTGTCCTTCTTGTATGCCTGAGGCAACCGGGAATAGATTGATACCGCCCGTTGCGTCCTGTGCATAAATAGTGTCGAAAAAGCCTTTGTTTGTATCAGGATTTGCGCTCTGAGTATTTACCTCACTCGTCGCTGTTGCTTCAATGATGACATCTGTCCCATCCGGCAGATTCTTAGCATTGGCAATGCTTGTGATCGTCATCGGGTTGACGATTTTATAAAGATTATCCATTAAATTGTAATTGGCATAAGGCAATGTCCCTGCATTGTCTAAAGCTACTTGTATTTCGAAGTTACTCATGAATGATCCGCCGGCAACGACGACAAGCGATGTTTTACCATTCTGATGCGTGACAGTCTCAGTTGCCGCTATCAGTTTTTCTTCAGGGTTCGTTGATACTTTGCTGTTTGGATTTACATATTTTGGTATATAAAGCCCTTGTGAATTACTTATTCCCTTATCGGCTTTATACGTTCCAACTGTCACGTAAGGAAAAGTAGCCTTGGTTGTCCCGTATCCAAAGTTGTCATTGTCAGTCTCAGCCGAATACGTGGTTGGGAAGCCAAAAACAAGCGGGCTGACCGTTGTCGGCAGCGTTGAGGTTCTCTCCCCTGTCGCCGGATCTACAGCGTAAATGGTTGAGCCTGAGTATTGGCTGTAGGTCTGTCCATCGACGACGCCCTCCAGCAACGGATTAGCCATATTGAACTCTGTCGGATACAAACGATATGGTTGTCCTCCGTTTTTATCATCGTCCATTACCTCATCGTCGCCTTCGCGCAGCGTGGAGCCGATGGCTGCCAGGACATCGTTCTGCAGCTCTGCCATATGTTTCTTCGGTGAAGCCGGATCAGCGTTTGTGGATTCCGCAAAGTCCGCAATAACTCCGAAGACAAGCGTGTTTCCATTTTCCGAAAATGCTTTCAACGCTGCAATTTCCGCCACCGTGTAATTTGCCGGAGTCGGCCATGCGGTAACGCTTTTTCTTGACGGAGCGTTCAAAATAATCATTTTGTATTTAGGATTGCTGGTAGCAGCGATTAAATCCGATGACGTATTCAACTGTACAACTCTCACACTGTTTGTGCCCGCGAGAGTCATCATATTGGCCATTGAATTCGGATAGCTTCCTCCGCTGACGTACTCATTGCCGTGTGAAGCGTCAAGCCCGACATACGATACGGAGTTAATATCTACAACCTTCATCGTGCTGGTCGTCGTATAAATCTTATCGTCGCCGTTCACCGTAAGCACGGCGCTGATCGTGACTGTTTTGGTTCCGGAAGTCGTCGGTGTATAGTTGAATACATGCTTCGTGACACCGGAGGACGCGATGGTTGTGCCAGGCGTATACGTTTTGCTGCCTGCTGAGTCTCCATCTACGGTATAAGAAATAGACTTAAGTATGACAGGTGTACTTTCATTATTGAATAAATTTGTTGTTAAATCCAATGCCTCTGTTGTAACAGGCATGACTGAGCTGTTGCTTACCGAGGTAATTCCGACCTTCGGCGCTGAACCGAGCCATATCGGCGCGGTAACGGCTACAAAACCCTGGTTGTCCGTGATGATCGCGAAGTAATAGCCAGCAGAAGGCGCCGTCATCGAATAGGTGTAATTAACGTTACTGGTTCCTACAGGATAGGTCTTCTTATCTACTATTTTCCCTCCGGAGCTTATCAGCTGGACAGATGCGATATTACTGGTCTCTGTGCCAGGGTTTTTATTGGTTGCTGTTACCGTAATGTTTGCGGTCGCAGGGGGAGCATTCAAAATTGCACCCATGCTATAGGTATTCGTCCCGTCGGACAGATGATAGGTGACATCCAAATCCCTGTTTTCTGTCGACCATACCGAACGGTCGTGCAACGCTGTATAAATTCCGCTCAATGTATAATCGTTCGTATAAACGACCGTCGCAGCGGTATTCGATGTTCCCCAACCTTTTTTATGATTATCGCCGTTATTTGTCGGGGCCACGTGCCAGCCTTTATCTAAGGCCAAAATAAACTGGTCGACAGATCGGAAGTATCCGCCTGAGCCGATGGCGCCTTCGCCGTTGCCTGCTTCAACAAGCGTGACTTTATCGTCAATCGCATTATCATGATAACCAAAATCTGCAAAGTTACCGAATGTAGCTCCGGGATGATTCAACTGTGAAATGGAGCCTGGTGTACTCTCAAGCATTTGATAATAAGTTTGAAGACCTGCATCATTTGTTTTGTTATTTAAAGTCGCGTTGTTGCGGCTAACAAAACCTGTTGTGTTAAACGTATTCATGTGTCCGGGACCGCCAGACCATGTCATCTCATAACCGTAGTCGGTTATGTATGTAGGAGTGGCTGCGTCCGTCGCCGCTTGTTTACCGGCAAGCCAAGGGGCATTGGTTTTGTTGAAATCATTAATATTGCGATTCGTTGAGACGTCGTAAGTTGCTGTATCGTAAGAGTTGGAGTGGTCTGTTACGATAAAGAAATCAAATTTGCCCTGATCTCTTGCATAAACGTACGCCTCTGGCAGGGTTCCTAGACCGTCCGAGTTCGACGTATGCGCGTGAAGTGATCCATAATAGTTCTTTTCCCCGCCTGTTGCTTTCTTGGCCGTATAAGTGAAGGTTTCAGAAGCACTGTCCAAATAGTTTTGAAGTGTTGCCTTTGCAACTATTCTAACTGGGAAGCTAGAAGCATCCAATAGGATAGGATCTGTATAGATTTGATTGGCTGTACCCACCAGAGTACCGTCTGTGGAAGAAAAGGAATTTCTGTATACAGAATAAATGATCGTTGAATTCGTCGTAGCTGATGATAATACGATAGGTGTTGTGGGAATAATTGCAGAACTCCCTGGACTTGCCAATACTTTTGCGACCTGGCTTTGTGTATAGGCAAAAGTTTGAGTCGCCGTTGTATAGGTGCCGTCTGACGCTGTTGCTGTAATCGTTGCAGTTCCGTTTTGGAAGGCATCCACTGTAAGTTCAACTGAATTTGTTGTATCAATTACAGGAGCTCCTCCATTTAAGCTATAAGTTATTTTCGCGCCTATTGTTGCTGTGGTAAGCGTCACCTTGGAATTAAGCGGGATTGTCGTTCCGGTAGGTACGCTAGGTGTCATAAATTCAACGGTCGGCGCTGTAACAGCGACGAGATCGGCAGCATTTGTAGAAAGCAGCTGTGCGCCATTGAAATAACTGGCAATGGACCTTGTAATGTTAACATAGCTTCCTGAAACGCCTACTGCACTCGTAATGCCATTGCTACGCAATGTCGTTTGTATGCCTGCCTGGCTTACTGTGTGATTATAAAGAGATCCTGGAGTTGTTCCAGCGACCGTATTGAGCTTTACCGTATCGAAGGAGACCAGCATGCCCTCGTACGTTCTGTCAGCAAGCTGGCTGAACATAATTTTGGTCGGGGTTGGAAGAGTCGGGCTAGCGTTGCGTACAACGATATTAGTTGCCGCATCATCTGGAACAATCTCCATCAAACCGTTATACAACGTTGCTTTCCCATAGACATAGATCTCTTTGCCCGCATGAGAGGATATGTCTGCGCCGGATTTAAAAATAGCGAGACCGCTGCCGGCATTCATACCGTCTTGAATGTACAGGGTATTAGCGGCAGTTGAGTACGTACCGATGCCTTTTACCCAGGCATAATCCCCAGCAGCAAGCTTTTTCGCGTCAGCATTCGATGTGATGGTCTGCTGATTAAAGGATAATGTAGCGACATCGGACGGCAGAAGTGTCGGCAACTTCGCTACAGCCTTAACGACGAACGGGTTGCTTCCTGTAAAACCGCCTTCGGAAAGAGCAGTGAAAGGCGCTGTGTATAATTTTGTGGAACCACCCGCTGTTGTCGCTGGAGTTGTACCGTCTGTTGTGTAAAAAATTTGTGCGTTAATATCTGTATTCGTTAAAGTAATAGGCGTAACATCTAATATTGCACCAGCTGTATCTGGCGAAACTGTTACGGCGGGTGTAGTAAATGCTGGATCCTTGGTTCCGTAGAGTTGAATGTTGTTAATACTGCTGGTACCACCTGAACCTACTGTACCACCATTTTCAGAAACTTCAGATTTCTGAATGATTCTGATATATAACGTATTTTGATTTACTGCCCCTGCCGGCAAAACCATACCAAATTGCTCAGGAGTTGTGTTCTCTACTGCAACTGTAAAACCTGTATTTACACCTGCAACTGCAACTGTATTTCCAAATACATTCCAGCTTGTTCCGTCAGTACTCCACTCTGTATTAAAGTCACGAGGTCCAGTGCCTGAAGAACGTGCGCTAAAATTAATAATTAGATCCTTAAATTGAGCAGTGGAAGTCATGCTGCTCATTACTAATAAGAATGACATCGAAATTCTTATCAAAGATTTCTTTAAAGCTTTCATGTCCTCGCTCCTTGTATCATTTTATTTATTGTAAAATCTTCGCTTAAAATGAAAGGATCTGAAGAGCCAGCAGGATGGCGAAATGACCCCCGCTTTGTCTCGCTGCCTCCCCGATTGTTTCACTTTTGCAAATATTTCAACAAACATGAAGTAATGAACCATTGTTGGTTTTTTACCAATACCTAATGGGGACATTATGAAATGTCCCTTTTAGACCAACTTGTCATCTCGTATCCGTGAAAATCTAATCAAACAAAGGTTAATAATTAATCGAACTAATGATTAAACATTAAAAAATACCCGTTCGACAAGCCACAGTCCGCCTAGCACCAGGGCCGCAGCGGAACAAGCTACAGCCACGTGTCTCGAGTGCTTCCAACGATAAAGAAGAGCTAACGCGGGCAGTATCAGGGCAACGATGATCACCTGAACCGTTTCAATCCCGACATTAAAACTGATCAGATCCACCGCCAATGCGCTCTTCGGAATGTTCATTTCTGTCAAGATGTCCGCAAAACCCATCCCATGGATCAGCCCGAAGAAGAAGGTCAATACCCACCGGTAGCTAACTTTCTTGCGAATCAAATTGTCCAAAGCGACATAACAAATACTCAGCGCAATGGCCGGTTCCACAAAACGGGAGGAGATATGGATCACACCTGTGACTGTCAAGGCCAAGGTAATACTATGCGCGATCGTGAACGCCGTGATCGTCCCTGCATACTGCTTGAACGTTTGCCTTGCGATGAGCAGGGAGAATAAGAACAAAAGGTGGTCGTATCCCGATAAAATATGATTCATCCCCAGCACGAAAAAAGACAACCAACCGTCCGTCGTACTTGACGAAGCTTTCTCCTCAGGTTGTTGCTGCTGAGGCGTCGCATCGCCCGGCTGCAATCCGGCGAAATCATTTTCCGTCATTTGCATCGTCCAGGTCCGGTTGTTGCCAGCAATTGCCGCTGTGCTTTTCTGGGCGCCGTAATAAATCGTCATCAGGTTTACGTAATTGCTCGCTGTGTCGTTCAAATACAGCTGGTCGGTCAGCTGAATCGACTGGGATGCTGCTACCGCTGGGAAGGCGGCCTTCAGAATGGCCCTTTTGCGGTACATGCCGAAACTCTCAATTTGGGGCCATGCCGCGCTTTCACCGTTAATTTTGATAACGAGGTTGCTCTGCAGAACCGTCAGCAGCTTCTGATCCACTGCAGCGAATTCCTCTGAATCGAGTGTTCCGTCATGATTGGTATCGCCACCCACAAGCTCTATGACCGATACGTCATCGAGTGCATAAGTAAGTTCCGTCTTGGATTTATAAAATTCCAATGTCGAATAAGTCGCGCTGTAGGCATGAGCATCCGCTCGATGTTCAATTGACAGAAGCACTACCAGTGCCATGAAAATTGAAAGAAAGAAACGCCATCGACAAACCGCCATATATGCCCTCCTTTTCTGTTTCTGCTTCTAGTTCTGCAGAAATCTGTAGTAATATTCGATGCCTACCAAATCTATCATTCATTTGTTATATCTAGGTCAAATGCTTGTTATTAAATTATTAAGTTCAATAGACTAACCAGTTGATGCCAAGATTCACTTTCCAGTTATTTGCGAGAGTCCCAGATATATTTTCCGCTTCTATCGATATATCCAATCCTTCCATCGGTCAAGCTTACTTTTGCAATTCCATTTCTAAATTCTCCGGCCATATTGTGTTTTAAATAATTGTCCTTATCTTTCGTAACAACCGGAGCAATACTAAGTTTCCCTTCCTTATTCATATACCCGCCAGCCCCATCAGCAATTGGAACTAAGCCTTCTGAAATCAGTGTTTCATCATAGCTATCATCTAAAGTAGGGCCAATTTTATAGGCTCCGGCTTCATCTATATATCCTATTGAATATTGATTGATGCTGTCGCCCACACATACCTTTGCAAGCCCTTCTGAAAAACTATAGGCTCTTGTATATTTAGGTTCTATCTTCATATTGCCCTTTGTATCAATATATCCGTACTCAACCCGATCCTTATTCTGCACACCTACAGCTGCTAATCCTTCCGAGAAGCTCTTGCCGGAAATATACTGACTAGCATCAATCATTACTTTTCCTGTTTTGTCGATATACTGGTAGTGCTTATCATTCCTTACCACAGCTAAGCCATCTGAAAAGCTACTAGCTTCATAATATTGAATTGGAATGATAATTTTCCCATAACGATCAATATACCCATACATTTCTGTTTTATCATCTTGCACTAATATCAGATCTTCACTTTGCGTCTGCAAACCCGTTCCATTGAACAGCATAGAAACGATCTGCATTTCAGGAGGTAACGTGTATAAAATCTTACCCTTCCTATCCAGGATGAAATAGGTAAGATCATACGTCATCGCATCTACTTGAATCGCTCCGGCTACACCTTCGTTATACTTGGTTATATATGAAAAATCCGGCTTTACGACCATTTTTCCTGTTATATCGATGGCACCATATTTTACACTATCTTGATCCTGCGTATTTTTGCTGCCATCTGAATTATTATTTAATAGAACGATCGCGACACCATCATGAAAGTCATCGGCCCATGCATAAGTTGGTTCTACGACGATCTTCCCCATTTTATTGATATAGCCCCATTTTCCATCGACTTGTATAGGATATAATAATGTTTTTTCATTGTTCTTCTTGTTTACAGCTAAAATACCTATAATTATCGCTGCCATAATTAAAACTATAATTAGCACCCAAATGATACTTTTCTTCATTATTAGTCTATTTTTCAATTTTTTTTATCCTCTCTGAATTTAACGAGAATCTTTTATTCCCAAAATCAACTACTACTATAATTCTATTCACTTTTATTTTAGCTGCATAAGCTACATGATAAGCTTTGGTAAAGAAATCGACATGTTCTGACAAAAACCTTCAAGAGGTTCTTGTAATGATCACTTTTTGACGCATGGAATAAACCTACTTCTGAATAAATGCAAATAGAGCGCACTCGTAGGGACGAATGCGCTCGTGGTACCAAACTAAATTAACTGCTCTACCATGCAGAAACAAAGACGGTACTAAATCGGATAATGGTTATTGTAACCAGATTTCTATTTATAAACGTTGTTGTTTCGTACTCTCAGATGCAGATTTAATTAAAGCAAGAAAATCGCTAACTTGGTCGTAAGGCGGCTCGGAGAGGTATTTGGGATGATTGGTATCCGCATTCACCCAAAGTGTTTCTAACGGAATATATCCTCTATAATTCGAGTAGCGAAGTCTGGTAAAGAACTCCTCCAGATCTGTGAGTTCCTCTGTATTAGGCCCCGCAGGCTTTCTCTTAACCTGGAAGTTATATGTATAAGGGATTACAGCTTCAATATCATCATACCAATCATAGTCTTCACCGGTTTTGGCCTGGAACGTCTTATAACAACCCGTATCGTTCACTACGCCGAGATTGGGGTGATCCACCCACTGGAGAATTCGAATCACCTGATCCGCTGTTGATGTCATATCTCCATGGTTTTGCATGCCAATCTTGATACCTTTAGTCGCGCCGTATTCTGCACATTCTCTTAGAGCTGGTACAATCCGATCTTTAGCTATCGTTTCCCAATCCGAGCTTTGCAGATCTTGGGGGATTTCACCATTAAACACACGGATAACCGGCGCACCCATTTCGACGGCTACATCGATCCAATATTTGACTCTCTCCACATCCAGAGCACGTCTCTCATCACTTGGATCAGCAAAATCATTCTTGATTCCCGTGCCACTAATAGCAATTCCTAACTCGTCAGCAAGCTTTTTAATATTTCTTACATAGGTGAATATTTCTTCAACCGGTTTAGTAGGCAATGTGAAATTTTCATACCCAGGGATATAATAAGCAGTTACATCCACAGACTCAAAGCCAGCTTCTTTGGCATATCGGATAAGCTGCATCGTATCAACCGGCGGAGCGCCGTCCGTACTGCCTTGCAACCATGACATTAAATTATGGCTAAAGCTGTAAAAGTTTAAACCTAGCTTGTAATCGCCTGTATAATAAGATTCATTGCGTACGTTTTTCAGATAGTGACTAGTCGGAATTTGTTGGTAGACCTCGTTGGATGAGTTTTCAGTAGATTTTTCGATATTCATGTATGGTCTCCTTTTCTTGTTATCAATTTATTATCGATGCCATGGAGTAACTGTTACATTTTCAATATGAACGCCTGTCGGAACACTTAACAAATACATAACAATACTAGCTATATCCTCAGCTCTTAACATCGTAGCCCTATCCTCTTCCGTCACCGGAGTAATTTTATGGCTCCAAATCGTCGTATCCACCGCTCCCGGACTAATAGAAGATATACGTATTCCTGATCTCCTGTTCTCCTCTATCAAAGCTTCGGTCAAAGCTCTCACTCCAAATTTAGAAGCGGCATAGAGACTGAACCCGGAGGAGCTTTTATACGCGGCTGTCGATAAAATATTAATAATGAATCCAAAATTTTGGCTAGCCATTACCGGAAGCGCTTCACGGCACATCAGATAGGTACCTGTTAAATTCGTATCTAGGATTCGTGTCCATTCTGAACTTTCTGTATCTTCAAGCCGTTTCCTACCGCTCATACTTACTCCTGCACAATTGACAAGTATATCCACATGGCCGTAATTCTCTACAATCTGTTTAAAAACTTGCCTAACATCGTGCTCGTCTCTGACGTCTGCTCTTATGCCGGTTACCAAAGCTTTACTGGAAACATCTAAAGAATCCAAAGAGTTGTTTAATACTTCCATATTACGTGCTAGTGCTATTACCTTAACGCCCTCTTTCGCTAAAGCTCGGGCTGTTGCAAATCCAATGCCTTGACTCCCACCGGTTATTATGGCTGTCATACCCTTAAGTTCCACCAGGTCACCTCCCACTATAAAAGATAGTACATTCAGCAACCGAACACATTAGTCAATCTTATGATTTCCAATTCAATCCTATCATTCTAGTGTTGGGCATTCGTAAAGTAATTTATTGCATTAATGCGACTCTCTTGCCGGTTTCCGCCGAAAGATAAGCCGAATAAATCACTTCTATTACATCGCATGCCAACTTGCCGTCGGAAATGGGCTGCCTATCCTCTGCAATACTCTCCATGAAGTCTTGCATTTCTTGTGGATAACCGCGCATCCAATCTTCATCAAAGCTGGCAAAATTCCAGCCCGCGCCTGTCTCCAGCTTCTCCGCTATGAACTCATCACCAAACACATGGTTGTCTGGCGCATAAACCAATAGCGCATCATTAGGTGTCATATTGCATTTGATCACAGCATTGGAGGTATAGATATCCAACATATTTCTAATACCGCCTAGAGCTGCAAATGAGGCAATAACAACAGCCTTCGTGCCATCCGTAAAAGCCATAATCACACTGGCCCACGACTCCACGTTCTCATAGTCTGATACCAACCATTGCTTGGAATCTGCTGAAGAAGCTTCTATATTAGCAAGGGGTGCTATATCTGCTATCACCGATTGAACACGAATAGGCTTGCCGTTCTTAACTGAACCTTCAACTTGTTTCAAATGAATAGCTGCTGCTATAGGATGGGCACCTAAGGTGATCAATGCCCCACCCCCTGCTGTTTGCAATCTTTTGGATGCTTGAGCATGGGACCCGCTGTGGCTTTGTTCGGCTCGGATATCCAGAATGGACCCTTGCGACTTTTGTAAGAATCGCTTGGCTTTTATGACAGAGGGCGCATAAATCCAGTTCTCGGCATACATGAATTTGACCTGGTTTTCTTCGGCTGCCTGCAAGATACCTTTCGCTGACATTAACGCCTCTTTCAGCGCTGTGGCAGCATACGAAGGCTCTTTAGCTTCATCGGGAGATCCAAAAAAACCTGTCATCGGTTTCTCGCAGATGATGTGTTTCTTCGCTTGGGCAGCTTCGATAGCAATCTGTGCATGTAAAAGATTCGGAACGCATAAATCAACGACATCAATTTCTTCATCCTCTAACAATGCTTGATACGTGTCATACACAATAGGAATACCGTGGTTATTAGCGAAAGCTCTTGCTTTTTCCAGGTTATTGCCTGCGACTGCTTTTATAAACACCTCGATTCCGGTAACCTTCTTCAAAGCCTCAACATGGAAGGAAGCGGAAAAACCAGATCCAATAATACCAAGTGTAATCTTCTTCAAAATGTTTGACTCCTCACTAATATCTTAATTCTGGAGATGATTCCTCATCCTGTAATTCAACCCTTCACAGAACCGAGGAGCGCCCCTTGATTGAAGTATTTCTGCAAAAAGGGATACACAACAAGCAGCGGAACTGCGGTAAAAATAACGGCTGCCATTCGAACCGCAGGACTGAATTCAATTCCGCTTTCGGTTACCTCCTGGCTTCCATCTGATACGTTCAGCATTTGACGCAGAAACACTTGCAGAGGCAACTTGGACCCGTCATTCAAATACAAAATCGCATTAAAAAAGGTGTTCCAATATTCCACAGCGTAAAAAAGCGAGAAGGTTGCAATGACCGGCAAAGAAAGCGGAAGCACGATGCGCCAGAGCAAGCCGAATTCGGAGCAACCATCGATCCGGGCGGATTCTTCAATTTCTGCTGGGAAGCTTTGGAAGAAGCTGCGTATCAC
>NZ_JBFTQB010000269.1:0-14532 GCF_056398785.1 Paenibacillus sp. 01T422
TGGGCAATTATTGGAGCAGGTGCTACCGTAATTAGCGATATTCCGACGAATAGCACAGCAGTAGGAACCCCAGCAAAAATTATTAGCGGCCGAAAGTTTGCCTAACAGCGCCTAAGGCGCTTTTTTTGTCCCAAGAATCTAGTAAAGGAAGTGGCATAACCAGTGTTCACGGATAAAAAAAGAATATATCTTTCCCCTCCGCACATGAGCGGGAATGAAATGACCTATATTCAAGATGCATTTGATACGAATTGGATAGCTCCACTTGGCCCACATGTCGATGCATTTGAGAGAGAACTTGCTTCCTATGTTGGGGTGAACGATGCTGCTGCGGTCAGTTCCGGAACGGCGGCTATTCATTTGGCTCTGCGACTATTAGAGGTTAAGGCAGGTGACACCGTTTTTTGCTCAAGTCTTACATTTGTCGCGAGTGCTAATCCGATTGTCTATTTGGGAGCTTTACCGGTGTTTATTGATTCGGAACCGGAAACATGGAACATGTCCCCTCAGGCATTAGAACGTGCCTTACATGATGCCGCCAAAGATAAGAAATTGCCTAAAGCGGTCATCGTTGTTAACTTATATGGTCAAAGTGCGAAGATGGACGAAATTCTGGCAATTTGTCATACATTTAATATCCCCATTATTGAGGATGCGGCAGAATCGTTAGGCTCCACTTATAAAGGGAGAGCGAGCGGGTCATTCGGTAAGTTTGGCATCTATTCCTTTAATGGCAATAAGATTATTTCGACTTCAGGCGGGGGTATGCTGGTGTCCAATGATGGCGAGGAGCTTAATAAAGCTCGTTTCCTAGCAACCCAAGCACGCGACTATGCGGCACACTATCAACATAGTCAGATTGGCTATAATTATCGGTTGAGTAATGTGTTGGCAGGGATCGGAAGAGCACAGTTAGCGGTGCTGGAAGAGAGAGTTAGCGCTAGAAGAGCGATCTTCAAAAGGTATTATCAAGAGTTGGCGCATGTTCCAGGAATCAAGTTTATGCCTGAGCTGCCGGGTACGCGCTCGAATCGTTGGCTCACTGTGTTAACTTTGGACGAGAATGAAGCTGGTGTATCCATTGAGGCATTACTGGGAGCATTGGCGGAACAAAATATTGAGGCACGTCCAGTTTGGAAACCGCTTCATATGCAGCCGCTATTTGAAGGGGGTAAGTTTTACCCTCATAGTGACAATGAGAATATATCCGAGCAATTGTTTAAAATGGGGTTATGTCTACCCTCCGGATCTAGTATGTCGGAAGATGAGCAAATGCGAGTTATCGAATGTATCAAGGAATCATTGATTAAGGCCAAAAGCATTAGTGTTTAATACTGCGCACGTTTAAGCGCCTTCATTTATCTTCTGTTTATGATGCAGCATCTTTTCAAACAAAGCCTCTTTCATTTCTATGTCAAGGCAGTCCCTGTAGAGTATTGAATTGTATGCATGCAAGACCTTGTGGTAAGTACGTTGCGCCTTTTTCCATACACTCGTAGAAAGTGAATACATCACATAATCCCTCCCTTTGTAAAAACTTATGAAGGAATTGGAGCATGTATTCAATTTATTGCTAATTATTACTTCATTGTTCTTTATTAAGAATTTTATTTCGAAGGAGATCTAAAATGTGTGGAATTGTAGGATATATAGGTAATCAGGATGCGAAAGCATTTTTGATTAAAGGATTAGAAAAACTAGAATACAGAGGGTACGATTCTTCCGGAATAGCTTTATTGAATGAAAGTGGTACACATATTTACAAAGAACAGGGACGGATAGCAGCACTTAATGATGTTATTGATCATCAGGAGACGGCGTTAGTTGGTATTGGTCATACCAGATGGGCAACACATGGCAAACCTAGCCGCAGAAACGCTCATCCTCACCAAAGTAACAGCGGCCGCTTCACCATTGTACATAATGGGGTTATTGAGAACTTCGAAGAAATTAAGCAGCATTTTCTGCCTGAAGTACCTTTCTCAAGCGACACGGACACGGAAGTTATTGTTCAGCTGATGGAGAAATTAGTTGGAAGCGGGTTGGAGGTTGAGGAAGCTTTTACGCAATTGCTCTTGGCAATCAAAGGCTCTTATGCGGTTGCCTTATTAGATAACGAGGACACTCATACGATCTATGTCGGTAAAAATAAAAGTCCCTTGCTCATTGGACTAGGCCAAGACTTTCATGTTATCGCAAGCGATGCTATGGCGATGCTGCAGCTAACGAATCAGTTCGTGGAATTGATGGATGAGGAGATGGTCCTTCTTCGCCAACACTCAAAAACGGTTAAAAATTTGAGCGGAGAGGTCATTCAGCGCAGACCTTTTCAAGTGAAGCTAGATGCAAGCGATATAGAGAAAGGGCTCTACCCGCATTATATGTTGAAAGAAATTGATGAACAGCCCTTTGTCATACGTAAAATCGTTTCCAAATATCAAGATAGTAATGGAGATTTGATCATCGATCCTAGCATTCGTGCTAGCATGAAGGATGCGGATCGTATATATATCATTGCTTGCGGAACAAGTTATCACGCGGGGTTGGTTGGCAAACAGTTGATTGAGAAAATAGCCGGTATCCCCGTTGAAACTCATATCGCAAGTGAATTTTTGTATAACAGACCCATCCTCTCCAATAACCCACTTTTTATCTTTATTTCTCAAAGCGGAGAGACGGCGGATAGCAGAGGCGTATTAGTTGCCATCAAGCAGCTGGGCTATCCAACATTAACGATTACCAATGTACCAGGTTCCACTTTATCACGTGAAGCGAATTTCACGTTACTCACACACGCCGGACCGGAAATTGCGGTAGCATCGACAAAAGCCTATACAGCACAAATTGCTGTTTTAGCGATACTTGCATTCGATAGCGCACGTGCGAAAGGAATCCAGTATGACATCAATCCTTTCCACGAGCTAAGTCTTGCCGCGAATGCGATGGAAATTATGATTAACAAGAAGGAGATGATGGAAGAGAATGTATGGAAGTATTTGAACGCGTCACGCATCTGCTTTTTTATCGGGCGAAGCGTTGACTACTATGCCTGTCTGGAAGGCGCATTAAAACTTAAAGAAATTTCATATATTCAAGCAGAAGGTTTTGCTGGTGGAGAACTGAAACATGGGACGATTGCCTTAATTGAAGAGGGGACGCCTGTTATTGCACTTTTGACCCAATCCCATATTAAGGGGAATATAAGAAGCAACGTTCAAGAAGTTCAAGCACGCGGCGCTCACGTTTGTATGATCAGCATGGAGGGGATGGAGGAAAAGAACGATCAAATCGTCTTGCCTGCCATTCATGAACTTCTTACCCCGCTGGTCTCCGTTATTCCGTTACAATTAATTGCGTATTATGCAGCCGTATATCGAGGTTGTGATGTTGATAAGCCAAGAAATCTTGCCAAAAGTGTCACCGTGGAGTGATGATAACCATGATCGGTCAAAATATTTCAAGTATTCGTAAGCAAAGGGGGTACACATTGTCCGAGCTTTCAGAGCGGACAGGTATTTCCAAATCCTATTTAAGCAATATTGAAAGAAATCTCAAACAGAACCCCTCGATTCATGTCATAGAAAAAATCGCAGAGGTTCTTAACGTTGATCTTAAACTTTTACTGAGAATTACGGAAGATACGGGAACGAATCATCAGCTGGATCAAGAATGGATGGATTTTATATCTGATTTGAAACAATCAGGTATCGCCAAGGAACGCATACATGAATTGAAAATTTTGATAGAATTTATGAAATGGCATAAGGATAAGGTTAACTAGTGAGCATACCAAAGTCATCGGTTCTGCACGATACTGAATGCTGCTATAGATGAATATTATCAGGCTACATGAAAATGAAATCCATGCAAGACCTAAAAGCCCCGTTGGGGGCTTTTTTGTTCTTAATAAGATACATATTTGTTCTTTGAAGGGAATTCTGATATAATTATATGAGCACCCATCACTTTAAGATAAGGGAAGATAAGAAATGATTGGAAAACGTGTTCAACAATTGAGGAAAGAGAAGGGCCTGTCATTGACAGAACTCGCTGAACGAGCAGGGGTTGCCAAATCATACATTAGCAGCTTGGAGCGGGATATTCAGAAGAATCCTTCTATTCAATTTCTTGAGAAAATTGCAGCTGTATTAAAAGTACCTGTCGAGAGATTAATTGATGAACAGGATGAGACAGCTCAGGATGGACCTCAACTCGATCAGGAATGGTATGACATTATTAAAGAAGCTATGACATCTGGGGTTGATAAGCAGCAGTTTCGTGAATTTCTGGATTTTAACAAATGGAGAATGAAGCGACCAAACGACGAATAAGCCAGATATTCTTGTGTAGATCTATGGGGACATACAAGGATCATTTTCAGTTGAATTATGTGACTTTTGAGTCGTTTGGAAAGGGCTTCTTAGGAATGCGCGAATTTCGTCCATCGTAAAACCCATCTTACGTGCGCTCATAATAAGATCTATCCACTCCGTATCAAGTTCTTCCAAATCCGTCTGATGCATCTGATGATTCACAAGTGACCCCTCCAAAGCATTCTTTGTGATACAAATCGTATCTGGTAATTTATTATCGCACGTTTTTTCTGTGAAATCAATCCCGTTCATATTAAAATTATACAAATTGTATCGGCGCTTATGCGACTCCCCTCGACAATTTCCGCGTGAGCATCCGCATTTAGACCTAGAGATTCTCGTGAAAGAGGGGACATACAGTGGCTAATAAACGTATGAATCGCAGAACGTTTCTCAAACATAGTATGTCAGCAGTTGGCTCCTTGGCGATGCTTGCGGGGGCAAGCGGTATTTATGGCGTTTTCGGAGAGCGGTATTGGATTCAGTTGAAAACGGTTCGACTTGCGTACAGCAAGTATCCGACAGCATTTGCTGGCATGCGAATTGTTCAGTTCAGCGATACACATCTCGGCAAGTACTATAGCTTGGATCAACTGGCTCGAGTGGTCAAGCTAGTTCAACGGCAAAAGCCAGACATGGTTTGTTTTACAGGTGATTTATTTGACTCTATCTATGGTGAAATAAGTGACGATGTGATTCCGATTCTATCGCGACTTCAAGCGAAATTGGGGAAATATGCGGTTCTTGGCAATCACGATATGCGTCTGGACCCCAGTCGGGTAAAGGATGTACTTGAACGTTCCGGCTTCACTGTACTAGTCAACGCAAACAAGTCGATTGAACGAGGGAATAGCCGTTTATGGGTAGTCGGAATCGATGAAATGTTCCATGGTAAGCCGAATCTACCTCTCGCCCTAAAGGGTACCGAGGAAGACGATTTCGCACTGCTGCTTGCACACGAGCCGGATTTCGCTGATACCGCTTTGAAGTATCCTGTTGACTTGCAGCTCTCCGGTCATAGTCATGGCGGGCAAATTCGGATTCCTTTTTATGGGAGCCTATTTACACCGGACCTAGGACAAAAATACCAGGTAGGACTTTATACCTTCGAGAAAAGTGAGTTTCACGTTTACACAAATCGCGGAATTGGAACAACATTATTTCCAATAAGGTTCAATTGTCGGCCTGAAATTACCGTGTTTGTCCTAGATGCGAAGCAGACATAACCAACAAAAACTCCGCCAGCCGATGCTGACGGAGCTTTTTATTGATTTAATAGCAGAACCACTTTTTCCAGATATCGTATGAATCTACACAATCATTATCATCCCAACCAATGTCGTCCCAGTTGATATCATTCCAGTCATTGTGATTGTTGTTATTATGATTGTTGTTGTTGTTGTTATTGTTATTGTTRTTATTATTGTTATTATTATTATTATTGTTATTGTTATTGTTATTGTTATTGTTATTGTTATTGTTATTGTTATTGTTATTGTTATTGTTATTGTTATTGTTATTGTTATTGTTATTGTTATTGTTATATACAGGAAACGTAATTGCACTGAAAATGAGAACGATAAATAGAAACCTAGTAACTTTTAACAATGTACGTGGCCTCCCCCCATGATTTGTTAAAGGATGAAAACGTTCTTTATTAAGAATTATACCTTAGATATTAGCTTTTGAGAACAGGAAAAGGCATAGATCATTTATCGAATTTGTGATACAATATGTAACATACAATAATTAGGAGGATTGATAGATTAGAATAGTTAAGTTTATATGCAATAGCAAAAGATAGATACATACAATGAATTTTGATTATGGTCATGTGAGGTGCTATTCATGCAAGTTGTTCAACCGATAAGAGACCAAGAGAAAATTGAACAATTACAAGAGGTTTTAAAAGAACAATCGATTCGGGACTGGCTGCTCTTCACAATCGGGATTAATTCCGGACYCCATCTTAGCGATCTTCTATCATTGAAAGTAAAAGATGTGAGGGATCGAAATGCGGTAAGTGTTCGGGAGGAAAAAACGGGTAAAGTCAAGACGTTCCAGCTTTCTTCACAGCTTAAGGCCTTTATCAAGGAGTATATTCAATATATGGACGAGGATAATTACTTATTTCCGTCTCAACGAACTGGTAATCCCATCAAGAGAATTCGAGTTTATCGCATTTTAAATCAAGCGGCTAAGCAAGTAGGTTTAACAGATATCGGCACGCACACACTCCGTAAAACATATGGCTATCACTACTATTTAAAAACGAAAAATGTCTCTGTACTTAGAGATTTGTTTAATCAGTCCGCCCCATCAGTTACCTTGAAGTATATCGGTGTAAATAAGTAGAAATAGGCGAATCATCGCCGCCGCGCCTCGCGTCAGATACATAACGTATCATGTGTAACAAAGCAATGATTTTTCACTTTTTAAGAAAAGCTGAGCGTTGGGGGTAGGTTCGCATATGAATCAAGAACTTAAGATTTCAATCGATATTCATCAGATTCTTCTCTATCTAGGCATCGACAAACAGAAATTTCAGGCTCATAACGTACAACTTGCTCTACGATCAACTACTCCAACGAACGCTCAGCCCTTACAAAGGCAATGAACCGTTTTGCTTCATCTGGTGAAAGCTTGCGGCCATCAACGGTCAATGAAAACTTTTGTAAAATATTTTCATCTGTTAAATCAAGATTTTCTACAAAGTCCCGAACATCGTTATCAAGAACAGTTTGCTGAAGGTTCGTGCGTCCAAGCAAATAGTCAATGGAAACATTAAAAAAGTTCGCTATTTTATTAATGGTTTCGTAATCGGGCTCACGACGACTTGTTTCATAGTGAGAAAGAGATGCCCTAGAGATTCCAATTTTAATGGATAATTCTTCTTGGGTTAATCCTCTCTTTTCACGTAAGAGGGCAATGCGGTCTCCATACTTCAGCTTGATCATTCCTCACTGTTTATTTTTCTACCATTATATCCACTGTGTTTAACCAAATATACCAGAAAACCATTATAACAAAGCAAAGATTCATTTGACTAGATACAATATGTATTAAGGTGGTGTGAAGGCTTTGACTATCGGAAAAAGAAGCAAATTAACACTTACTTCCCCTTTAGAAGGTAAATTAACAATTGTTCAAATGTACGAGAGAAATATTCATACGAAATATGCCATGATCGATATTTTGGAATTAGAGAAGTCTCAATTTACCTTCGAAAGTTCATTGATTTTACCTACCGACAACGAAATCATATACGGCTTTGAGTTTATCGTTGCGAATCGAACGTTCCATTGCGAGGGCTGCATAGACCTTGTGAGTAAGAACAAAGATATTTATTTGTATAAAGCGGCAATTCAACCTAACGACTACGTAGAATTCGAATTGCTTTATGAGATAAATCAACTTGCAACTTTACATAATAAGGAATTTGCTAAGATCACTAAAAGCTCCGCATTTTTATTTACTACACAGGAGGCATGACAATGAGTCTGTTTGACGGCCGCCATATTAAATAAAGCCATCCCTAGATCCAAGGGATGGCTTCTTCATTTTACTGAAGCAAATGCCTATAGGCGCTATAGTCGATCTGCTCCCTCTCAAGGAAGCTGGTCAAGCTGCGGTAGTCACGTTTCGGAGTCGCAAGAATGTACCCCTCGATACAGTGATCCCTCGTTACTTCATTGGCTTGGGCCTCCAAAGCGACCTGTCCGATTCGGGCAGCGATAGAGTGCTTGGCAATGTCTCTAAAAGCCGTTGGCACTGGAGAAACCAGTTGATCAAGAAATGCTTTGGAATCTTCCGTCCATAGATGGCGAGAGTTGTCGACATAATGATTCTGCCAATCGAGTTTGGACTTCCCGTCCTCTTTGGGGAGTACCTTCAGGAACTTGCGAAACATGAAGAATCCGCCTACAGACATGAAGAAAAGCAGGACAAAAACCCAGAAAATAATGAACCACATGAAAAAATCGTTAGCCATTTATTTGTCACCTCACTACCAAACAGTCATATATGATAAGAATTATACCTTATTTCTAGATTTCTTGCGACAATCCGAGTAAAATAGGAAGGTAGCAGATAGACACTCAATAAAGGAGCAATGGATCATGCCCAAAATTGGCTCACACGTTTCGTTTTCAGATAAAGGCTTGTTAAATGCAGCTGAAGAAGCAGTTTCATACGGTTCTTCCACGTTTATGATATACACAGGTGCTCCGCAAAATACGCGCCGCAAACCAATTGAGGATCAATACATTGAAGAAGGCAAAGCTTTGATGGACAAGCATGCAATGAACGAAATTGTTGTTCATGCTCCTTACATCATTAACTTGGGCTCCTACAAAGAGGATACCTTTGAACTAGCTGTTCGCTTCCTTCAAGAAGAAATTCGCCGGACCGCCTACATTGGCGTGCGCAATATCGTTCTTCACCCAGGTGCCTACACGGACAAGGATGCAGAGTACGGCATTGCACGGATCGCTGAAGGTTTGAATGAAGTACTGGCTGGCGTGAAGGACACAGACGTGAATATTGCGCTGGAAACAATGGCAGGCAAAGGCACCGAAATCGGTCGCAGCTTCGAGGAAATTGCGGAAATTATGGAGCGCGTCGAGTTTAACAACAAACTTACGGTTTGTATGGACACTTGCCATATTCATGATGCCGGTTATGATATCGTTAACGATTTGGATGGTGTCCTGCATCATTTCGATAAAGTAGTTGGCTTAGAGAAACTTGGCGTCATTCATTTAAACGACAGCAAGAATTCCCGCGGAGCTTCCAAAGACCGTCATGCACCGTTAGGCTCAGGCTGGATTGGCTTTGAGGCGATGAATAATATCGCTAATCATGAGAAACTGCAGCACTTGCCGATGATTCTAGAGACGCCTTGGATCGGAAAAGAAGACAAAACGCAGCGTCCGATGTACGAAGTTGAGATTGCACTCTTATCCGGTAACCTCAAAGGCCGCTTCGGCGAAGAGTTCTTGGATCATGTTGAACGAATTGACCATTTGTTTGGCAAAAAGGATATTCATTTCCGCGATTATGTATTGAAAACTTGGGACATTTTGAAAAACGATGCGAAAGCCAAAAAAGCGGACGGCCGCGAGCCGTTAGATCGTTTGTACGATATTTTGCATGAGGAAAGATTGTTGTCCGACCTAAGCGAGGAGCAGCTTAACCAACGTCTAATCGTTTGGCTTGCCGGTCAAGATATACTGAAGAAGGCTTAATACAGATAGCTCTTGATTAGAAAGCATTTAGGGGGATTCACATGGAACGGGGAAATACAAACAGCCTGACTCGCAGGGAGAGCGAATGGGCGAATAGAGCAAGAATGTTAATCTCGTGCCCGGATCAGCCGGGCATTGTGGCGGCAGTGTCACAGTTTTTATTTGAATATGGTGCGAATATCGTGCAGTCCGATCAGTATACGATGGATCCGGAAGGCGGTATGTTCTTCATCCGCATCGAGTTCGACCTGGAGAAGTTGGAGAGCCAAGTGCAGCAATTGAAAGAGGCATTTTCTGTCGTTGCCGAGAAGTTCTCCATGGATTGGAGCTTGTCTCTAGCTAGTCAGAAGAAGCGTATCGCGATCTTTGTCTCGAAGGAAGATCATGCTTTGCTTGAGCTTCTTTGGCACTGGCGCGCAGGCGATTTGAATGCGGAAATTGCGATGGTGATCTCCAATCATCCAGACATGCAATCGCTGGTAGAGCCTTTCGGCATCCCGTATTACCATATTCCGGTTACGGTAGATACGAAGGCTGAAGCGGAGCGCCGCCAGCTTGAAGTAGTGGGAGACAACGTGGATGCTATTGTACTGGCCCGCTATATGCAGATCGTCTCGCCATCTTTCATCAAGCACTATTCGAATCGCATTATTAATATTCATCATTCGTTCTTGCCTGCCTTTGTAGGCGGTAAGCCGTATGCTCAAGCGCATAACCGCGGCGTGAAAATTATTGGTGCAACTGCGCACTATGTGACGGAAGAATTAGATGGTGGACCTATTATTGAACAGGACGTTCAAAGGGTTAGCCACCGCGATAATGTAGAAGATTTGAAGCGAATCGGTCGCCACATTGAACGGATCGTTCTTGCTAGAGCTGTTGCGTGGCATGTGGAAGATCGTATTATTGTTCATAATAATAAGACTGTCGTTTTCAATTGATGGGAAAACTAGGCTGTATCCGATAAGGATGCAGTCTTTTTTGGTGGTGCGCGCAAATCCGATGAGTTTTAACGGTTTATTGTGGCAAAGCCTCAAAGCAAATGGTACAATAATGCAAGCGAGAAAAGTCACTTGTATGTACAAGTTAAGACTTAGGTAAGTAGAGACATATAGGAGGGAATTTTCGAAATGACAACAACAAATAAAACAATCGAGCAATTAGCAGTTGACACGATTCGTACGTTAGGTATCGATGCCGTTGAGAAAGCTAAATCAGGTCACCCTGGTATGGTCATGGGGGCTGCTCCAATGGCGTACGTGCTGTGGAAACAGCATATGAAGCACAACCCAGCTAATCCGAAATGGGTCAATCGTGACCGTTTCGTGCTTTCTGCTGGTCACGGATCCATGCTACTATACAGCCTTCTTCACTTGTGTGGATATGATTTGCCGATCGAAGAGATCAAAAACTTCCGCCAATGGGGAAGCAAAACACCAGGACATCCAGAATACGGTCACACGCCAGGTGTTGACGCAACAACCGGTCCACTTGGACAAGGGATTGGTATGGCAGTAGGTATGGCTATGGCTGAAGCTCACCTGAGAGAGACATATAACAAAGAAAACTTCCCAGTAATCGACCATTATACATATGCGATTTGTGGTGATGGCGACATGATGGAGGGCGTTTCCTCTGAAGCGGTATCCCTGGCTGCTCACCTGAAACTAGGCAAATTGATTATGCTTTACGATTCAAATGATATCTCGCTGGATGGCGAGCTGAATATGGCATTCTCCGAAAACGTTCAGGCACGTTTTGAAGCTTATGGCTGGCAAGTGCTGCGTGTAGAAGAGCAGAACGATCTTGCAGCAATCTCCAAAGCGATCGCTGAAGCGAAAGCTGATACAACTCGTCCGACTTTGATTGAAGTGAAAACGACAATCGGTTTCGGTAGCCCGAACAAAGGCGGAAAAGGCGGTCACGTTGGACCTCACGGCTCCCCACTTGGCGGCGATGAAGTGAAATTGACGAAACAAGCATACGGCTGGCCGGAAGAACCAGACTTCTTGGTTCCTGATGAAGTTCGTGCCCACTATGCGGAAATTGGTAAAGAAGGCGCTGCAGCTGAACAAGCTTGGAGCACTCTTTTGAATGATTACATTAAAGCTTATCCGGAATTAGGCAACCAATTCAGCGCAGCGGTCAATAACGAACTGCCAGCAGGTTGGGATGCGAACCTTCCGGTTTATAGCACATCGGACAAGCCTATGGCAACTCGCGTCGCTTCCGGTAATGCGATCAACGCGATTGCTCCTTTGCTTCCACAGTTGATTGGTGGTTCCGCGGATCTAGCGAGCTCCAATAATACGATGATCAAAGGCGAATCCAATTATAGTGCAAGCAACTATGCTGGTCGTAATTTATGGTTTGGTGTTCGTGAGTTCGGTATGGGTACGGCGTTGAACGGTATGGCTTTGCATAGTGGCGTGAAAGTATACGGTGCAACATTCTTCGTATTCTCTGACTACCTACGTGCGTCCATTCGTCTAGCGGCGCTTATGCAGCTTCCGGTTATCTACGTTCTGACACACGATAGTATCGCTGTTGGTGAAGATGGACCAACGCATGAGCCGATTGAGCAATTGCCTGCGCTTCGTGTCATTCCAGGTATTACGGTCATTCGTCCGGCTGACGGAAATGAAACGTCTGAAGCATGGCGTTATGCCATTTCCCAAGCAACGGGTCCAGTTGCCCTTGTCTTGACTCGTCAAAACCTGCCGATTCTTGAAGGTGCGGTTGAAGGCGCGAAAGCGAACCTGAGCAAAGGCGGATATGTCGTATCCGATGCTGCAAACGGTAAGCCAGATGCTCAAATTCTTGCAACAGGTTCTGAAGTACAATTGGCTGTCGCGGCGCAAAAGCTGCTTCAAGCTGAAGGTATCAACGTTCGCGTTGTCAGCTTGCCAAGCTTGGAACTGTTCGAGAAACAGTCCAAAGAATACAAAGATTCGGTCATTCTTCCACATGTCAAAAAGCGTCTTGCTGTTGAGATGGCATTCCCACTTGGTTGGGAACGTTATGTTGGCGACGAAGGTTCCGTCTTGGGTATTTCCACGTTCGGTGCATCCGCGCCTGGCGATTTAGTCCTGAAAGAGTACGGCTTCTCACCAGAGAACGTTGTAGCTAGAGTTAAAGCTTTACTAGCTTAGAACAAATATAGCCGCGTCAGTCACAAAGCCAGAGCCCACCTCGCGTGGGCTTGGCCTTATTTTATAGCCATTTTAGAGGGGGAACTATTGATCATGTCCAGCTTTGAAAATGTAACGGTATTAACGAAAGCTAATGTTTATTTTGATGGTAAAGTAACAAGCCGCACGGTGCAATTCGCCGATGGCACGAAAAAAACATTGGGCATTTTACTTCCAGGTGAGTATGAATTCGGAACAGATGTGAAAGAAATTATGGAAATCCAAGCTGGTGAGCTGAACGTACTACTTCCAGGCAGCAGCGAATGGATCAGCATCAATGGACAAGGTGAGTTCACCGTCCCAGCTAATGCAAAATTCAAGCTTGAAGTGAAAACAGTTAGCGATTATATCTGCTCTTATATTAGTGAATAGAGATCATAATATCCCATACATCTGGTGAACATTGTTCATGGATGTGTGGGACTTTTTTATTTGGGGGACTTGTGCGAGTTACYCCAAGGGTACAAAGTGCGAACGTCCATCTGAAGCACTTCCTCGATGTCATTCATCCGCAGCCATAGCTGCTGGATATCGAAGAATCCTTCCAGATGTGCAGCATGTCGAAGCTTCAAGCTGGAGAGGGAGATGCCAATGGACTGAGGTCGTTCCAGATTGACGATGAGGTCTTCCATCAGTACGGTGATGCCGGCATCGAGCTCGTTGATCTCAACCATATTCAGCTGCTGAAAGGGTCCTCCCAATGGCACGTATAGCGAATTTTTGCTAAAATTGAGCTCGTTTGGCCGAAAACGCAGCGATAAAAGGATCGGTACGATGCCCTCTTCATGATAATCATAAAAGACGGTTAGTTTTGCCACCTGCAGGCACCCCCTTGGATTTTAAAAACTCCAGCTTGTCCATGATTAAGCGGGTTGCTTCGGACCAATTGGATGGATCGTATTTCTTATTTGACTGGTTTTGCGTATATTGTTGGCACTCATAGTCCAGGGCTCCCTGCAGGGCGCGCCTTTCAATTTGTTCGACCCGTGCTTTGGCAAGTCGGAAAGTGACCTGGAATTCTTCAGAAAGATAGGCGATCAATTCATTTTTGTTCTCAGGCAGCGGGAGGTTTTTCAGCATAGAGAGAGGAAGGGCTGCGTAGAGTTGGAAGGCGAATGCATCCTGCTCTTGCCAATTCACATAACGATCAGGCATCGCCATCTGGTTGCCGGAATGCCGGAGAACATGGCAGAGCTCGTGCAAGAAATCTTCCCACTGTTCCTTAGGGGAGAGACGACGGTCAACGTTAATGCTGAACTGCCCATTATTTTCGACCGCCATACTGTTCATATCCATGGTATAGACCCAAATGCGCAGCTTGGCTGCCAAATGGGTCATGCAAAGCTGAGCTGGCCTTGTGATGTCATGCTGCTCATATAAAGCTTCGACCCACTGTTCCAGAGGGGTTGTTTGATAGTGAGTAAGCAGGGAAAACACCTCGATATGATTAAAATGAGAATATACGTTCGATTTATAAGGATAAAGAAAAGCCCGATGGGCTTAACTTCATATCATATGTACTATTGCTCGCTATCCGGCGTGCGGTTGATCTGCTGCTCTTTGATGAAGTGCCAGAACCGCAGCATCTCGTCCCGTCGTTCCTTGGGCGCACTTTGGAAGTCCTTAAAAAATAGGCTAACCACAGGATCATCGATGTCGCTAACACCCGGTCCGGTAGGGGCATCCAGTGACTCTTCATCCGTCGGCGCAAAGCCAGCGAGC
>NZ_JBFTQB010000270.1:0-11112 GCF_056398785.1 Paenibacillus sp. 01T422
GAGCTGCTGGCCGGGTACCAAAGTTCGCTAAGCTGAAGGAGGTAGGAACCCTATGAAGTCTATTGAGGAACAAGCCTCTTTTACCCGGAATTTGGCCTGGTGGCAGCATGTTCAACAGATTATTCCGAACGGTTGCAGTACATTTGCCAAAACACCTGAACGCTTATTTCCAGGGTATACGCCGGTATGTTGTACAGAGGCGCAGAATGCCCGTTTTATTGATATCGATGGGAACCAGTGGCTGGATTGCGAGATGGCGATGGGGACGGCTGTGTGGGGACATGCCCGCAAAGAAGTTCAAAGCGCCGTTATCCAGCAATTGTCCAAAGGAACAAGCTTTTCTATTCCGTCAGACATTGAACTGATTTGCGGTGAAATGATTCTAGAAAGGTTCGAAGGAAAGTATGCCTCACTTCGTTTCTGCAAAAGCGGCGCCGACGCTGTTAGCGGTGCAGTGCGGTTGGCCAGAGCCTACAGTCATAAGCCGATTGTGATCACGACGGCTTATCATGGGTGGCATGACTGGTCTGCCTACGGCTATTACGGCCAACAAGCAGATGCACTGGGAATTCCACCGGAAATTGAGAGGAGCACGGTATGGGTCGGCGAACCCACGTTGGATCGCATTACGGAAGTAGTCCAACAACACGCAGATAGGACTGCTTGCATCGTACTTTGCCCTAATGAATGGGAGCGAAGTGCCCTGCTTGAAGTTGTTGAGCTATGCCGGAGCAACGAGATCCTGGTTATTTTCGATGAAGTGACGTCTGGCATTCGGATGGGAAAACAAGCTACCGCGGGAGAGTTTGATATTTGGCCGGATTTGCTTTGTCTCTCCAAAGGTATGGCTAATGGTTTTCCTCTTGGAGCCGTGCTCGGAAATGAAGACGTGATGCGTCTATGCGGCCAAGTCAAATTTAGCAACGCTCATTCCAGTGAAACCACTGCACTAGCGGCTGCTATTGCTTGCGAACAGCTAATGAAAAGCGCCCCTGTTTGGCCGAGCTGGCGAGGGGTAACGGAAGCAATCATGACGGAGCTGCAGGATGAGTTGCTAGCGCTCAATTTAACAGGAAAACTGGAGTTAAAAGGAACTTACGCTAGCTTTTGTATCCGATCGACAGCGGAGCGGGATTTCTACCAGGACCCTTTCCGGGAATTTATGGTGAAAGAACTAGCGAAACAAGGCATTTTCTCGAAAGGCTTTTTCATCTTTTCAGATAGTCATACTCGTATGGAAATCATGTGGGTTAAAGAGACTTTAAAGCAGATCATGCGTGCTTGGCAGCGATACCAATAAAAATAAGATTCCACGAGGAGGAACATATTTTATGAAGGCACTTGTCTATCAGGATTACCGGAAGGTTGAGTTAATGGATGTCGATCAGCCCGTCATACAATCAGAGACTGGGGTAAAGGTCAAAATTTATGGATCAGGCATTTGCGGTACAGATTTGAATGTCGTGAAAGGGAAAATTTTTGCTAATCAAGGAACCATTATTGGTCATGAAGGAGTCGGCACGGTCGTAGAGGTGGGCTCCAAAGTAAGAAGTGTCCGAGTTGGCGATCGCGTTCTCATCGATCCGACGCAATCCTGTGGCATATGTACATATTGCCGTGAGGGCTTGCACTGCTACTGTGAGAATTTCGAAGAGCATCAAGTTGGGATGACCATTCATGGAACGTTCGCGGAATATTACGTAGGCGAAGAAAAGTATATCTATCAAATTCCGGAAACCATGAGCTGGGAAGCTGCAATGTTGGTAGAACCGCTTGGATGTGTATTGAATACGTTTTTGAAGGCTAATGTGAAGCCAGGTGATGCTGTGTTGGTGCTTGGTTCGGGTGCCATCGGCTCGTTATGCCAATTGGTGAGCAAGCGATTCGCCCGTCTAACGGTTGGTACGGAAATCGATGAGTACCGCAAACAATTCGCTTCCAAAATTGCGGATCACGTCTTTCACCCGAGCGAACTTACGCTTGAAAAAGTGTATGAAATCAATAATAATCAGAAATTTGATATTATCGTGGATGCAGTCGGCAACCAATTGCATGTGGCTTTGGGTTTGATTGGCAAAGGGGGAAGGATCATCCCTATGGGGTATGATGACAGCTATGAAGTTTCATTCAAGCCTACGGATTTTATTAATAATGGCGTGAATGTCATCGGTGACGTAGCGGTTCATCAAATCATCAACAGAGCGCTCAAGTTTGCGCAGAACTTGCCTGAATTGGAGAATATGGTGACATCCAGTCAATCACTGGATCAGTACGAACAAGCTTTCAATGAGACAATGGGGTTTGATTTACGCACAGGAGAGTCCAGACCGATGACCTCAGTCAAAGCCGTGTTAATTTCATAAGAAACGGACCGTTTGTCGCTGCAAACAGGCTTGTGATAATCGTTTGCAGCGATGGAGGTCAGAAGGAGGGTTTGCTTTGAAAAAGAAGTGGCTGGATGATTTGCCGAAAAATCCGCGTTATTCCATATTCCTTGAACCATTATGGGCAATCCCTGGCACGATTGTTTTATTCTATGCGCCACTTTACATGAAGGAAGCTGGACTTACCGATATTGAGATTGGGGTTATCAATTCTCTTCATTTATATTTTGCTTTTATCTTTCAGTTATTTGCCGGAGCAATCACGAATAAATTAGGCAGAAAACAAACAACGTTAGTCTTTGATCTGATAGCATGGAGTATTCCAATGTTCATTTGGGCTTTTTCCCAAAGTTTCTGGTTATTTCTCATCGCCTATTTATTAAATGCTACGTCAAAAATTGTGACAGTTTCGTTCAATTGTCTTATTATTGAGGATGTAGAAGAACGAAAGCGGCCAAAAGTATTCGGTATAATGAATATGATCATTACGGCGGCAGGCGTACTTACACCTCTTGCGGGCTTGATCATGGCTAATTATGGCATAGCGCGTACACTTGCCGTTATTTATTTCTTTGGCGGAATCATCATGACGGTGTTGTTCTTGCTTCGCAACCGCATGACGGATGAGACTGAAGTAGGCAAAGAGCTGATGAGGGTGCACCACCAGACACATGTCATCAAAAGTTTGAGGGCAAGTTTATTATTATTTGGCAAAGCATTCCGGAGTCGCAGGTTGTTCCCAATTATTGTCATCACCGTTTTATCCAACTTCATCTTGCAGCTCAATTTCTTTCAAGTTATTTTTTTCAAAGAGCAATTGCGTTTTGACAATCATACGCTTTCCTACATCCCGGTCGTATCCGCGTTAACTGTCATGCTGCTTTACTTCGTCATTTTCCCGAGATTGAAACGGCACTCGGATGAGAAATATGTTGGCCTATCCGTTGCTTTATGCACAGTGGGCTCATTGCTGTTTCTTTTCATTCCATCGGGGAATATTCTGATTCTTATGATAACCATCACGATTCTGGCTGCCGGAACATTTATTTTGCAGACCTACCGGGATGCTCTGCTAATGAATCGTTTGGGCACCCATGAGAAAGCAGATATGTTTTCTGCCGTGCAGACGGTCATGACCTTGACCGCTATCCCTTCAGGCTATTTAACTGGACTTATCTATAACCATAGTCCCTTATCGCTATTTGTTGTTGTTCTTGGTTTATATGCCGTCTTAATGATTGTTGTCTTATTTCTGCCTCTTCCAGCTGGGCGCCAACAAATCGTGGATTCATCTTATTAACCATACATAAAAGTACTTTAGGAGGTAAAAATGACCAATATTTTGCATGCTGAAAAACAGCTCGAACTTTCCTGGTTGAACAAGCCAGAGCAGTGGGGATTTACAGAGGATGGAGGCATCATCGTAACCGCTCCTCCCGGAGCTGATTTCTTTTGCGATCCGGCTGGAAAACATATCTGCGCTTCGGCTCCTTTTTTGTACACACCTGTACAGGAGTCATTCGAAATGACAACTCAGCTTACTGTTGAAATGAAAAACAAATATGACTCGGGATGCTTGATGCTTCTAGTCGACGAAAACAATTGGTGTAAATTGTGTTTTGAATATAACGGTAAGACGCCAACGATCGTTTCTGTCGTGACGAAAGATGGTGTTTCCGATGATTGTAATTCAGAAATCGTACAAGTGGCTAACCCATATTTGAAAATACGTAAAGTTGACGACTGCGTATCTTTCTTTTACTCGCAGGATGGTGAAGAGTGGACCCTGGTACGTTATTTCGGGATGCGCACTCCGAGTGGAGGGAAGGCTGGGCTTGTCGCTCAATCTCCTCAAGGAACAGGAAGCGCAATGTGGGAACTTCCTTCGATGAGTTTAATCCCTATGTTTATCTAGAGACCTCGATCCAAAAGCCTTTGGATCATGGGCATATCAAACAGTTGTCTGAAGAGAAGTATGCAACCTATTTAGGCGAAGCGCAGCTGCTTCCAGGTGTGCATAAGCTGTTGGAAGCAGCCAAGCTAAGAGGTCTACGTATTGGATTGGCGTCCAGTTCTACGCGCGATTGGGTTCACAAATATTTGAAGGAACAAGGCATCTTTTCCTATTTTGATGTGATTCATACAGCTGATGATGTCAAACGGGTGAAGCCTGACCCTGAGTTGTATACATTGACGCTTGAGAAACTTGGCGTAGCAGCGATGGAGACTCTCGTCTTTGAAGATTCCCCTAATGGGTTGAAAGCCGCTAAGGCCGCTGGTATCCGATGCGTTGTCGTGCCGAATGAAGTGACTCGGAACTTGGAGTTTCTAGCACATGATTTGATGGTTGCCTCGCTTGAAGAAATTGATCTGGGGGTTTTCTAGCCTTCATTTTTTCTGCGCAATTCGATGGGGGAGCAGCCCACGTATTTTTTGAACACAGCTCCGAAGTAGCTGGGGCTGTTGAATCCTACAGCTTCGGAGATATCTTTCACGGACATCTGATCGTCACGGATCAGCAATTCCTTGGCCTTGAACAGTCGATAGCGTGTTAAATAAGTGATGGGTGTCATTTGATATTCCTTTTTAAACATACGGTTAAAATGCTGTTCAGTGATGGACATTTGATTGGCCAGCATGGTCAGCGAGATGTCATGGTGATAGTTTTGCTTAATGAAAGAAATAATGCTGGAGAACATTAGCTTATTTTCTTTTTGATCGTCATGAGGCGAATGATCTCGAGAAATTTTCAACTTGATTAATAGCATGTAAAGTAGGCCTGATCCATGATAATCACGGTCTTTGTGCTGGGATTTTTGAAAAAGCAGAATTTCATTGAAAATCATTTGCTGCATGTCATCCAGTAGAAATACATTGATATCTACAAGTTGTAAAGCAAACAGGAATCGATTTAATAGAGAACCGTTAAAAGTAAGGTGCGTGAAGTTCCATGGCTCGCTACTCATGTTATATGTGCTGGATACCTGAGGAGGAGAAATAAATATCATGCCCTCATGAAGCATGTATTCGCGATCATGACAGATAATACGGCCAGCGCCCTTCCTACAGTAAATCATGAAATAGTCCGAGGGATGATGAAGCAAGGTTCCGTGGTCAGTGAGAGTCATGCTGCCGTGACTGGTAATCATTAAAGGAAGCACATGATCTTTAGGCATGGAGTTCTCCTTTCAAATTAAAAAGCCTATAACTTGAAAGCTACTTGCAGCCCTTGAATTTATTCAAGGGCTTCTTTCGCCTGTTCGTATTTATTATAAAGACGAGGTATTGGACTTACATTGAAAATAACTACAATTTTGTATACATAACACAGAATATTAAGTATTTAGTTCCATAGTTTTCCAAGGGATAGATCGCTGCTATAATACAAGTATGTAAAAAAATGGACAGACATCCATGAACGTATATAACGTGAAGGGCAGTGAGAAATAATTTGAATCGATTTATGAAAAAGCCAAGGGACTTCGGCTTCCGCACTAAAATTTTTCTATCGAACCTGCTCATCATCGTATTTATTACCTCATCCATTGGGGGATTCGCCGTTTATGCTTCTTCCAAATATTTAGAGAGAAACACGCGAGATTTGTCTATGCAAGTGCTTCAACAGTTTTCTGAGAATATGGATAATCACGCCAAAAGTCTCATAAATACGTCGGTCTATTTACTCGGCGATGAGGCTTTCCGGAGTATCATTTCCGAAAGATCACTAGACACGGCTAGTGATAATTACCCCATTTTTCGCAGCCAACTGGAAGGATTATTACTGCAATATGGGAATCGCAATCCATCCATTAATTTCATTGGAATTCGGACGAATTCAGGAAAGGCTATTTGGTGGGAAAATAAAAAAGGTGCCAGCAGGACACAGGATGTGAATTACTTCAATGAAATTCTGTCGTCTGAAGCGGTTGCTATGGAACATGCTGGCATTGAAATTGCTTGGCATGCCTCTACGAGAACGCCGAATGAAGTATTGATGTCAAGAAAGTTTATCAACCTGAATGATGTGAATCAAAGCCTGGGTACGCTTGTTTTTGGCATCGATTCGAGCTATTTTCTTTCGATGGAATCCAACAGCTCTTTAATACGTAAGGAAAATCTAGCAATTTTGAACGAGGAAGGCTCCCTTCTTGCAAGTGGCGGAACGACGATTGTCGATGACTGGATCGACCCAAGCGTGAACAGCAGCTTTTTTCTGGTGCGAGAACATATGAAAAGCCTTGATTGGCAGGTGCTTTGTTTTATTCCCAAGGATGTTTTATATGCAAACAAGCATGTCTTAACCGTTGTTATTATTTTGGTTTCCCTTGTAGCGTTAGTGATCTCGTCTATTTTTGCCTTTTATTTCTCCGTTTCTACCACAAGTTCTATCAAGAAGCTGGAGCAGGCTATGAAACTTGTTGAGGGGGGGGATTTTGACGTGCATATTAAGCCATCTGGTCAGGATGAAATCGGAAGTTTGACGATTCGTTTCAATTTCATGGTTGCCCGGATCAGAGAATTGATCAACACGGTTTATAAGGAAAGATTAGCTAAGCAGCAGGCGGAATTCTCTGTATTGATGTGCCAGATCAATCCGCATTTTCTTTATAATACGTTAGGCACAGTCAAGTGGTATGCGCATATGAAGCAGCAAAATGACATTGTTCAGATGATGAATGCCATTATTAATTTGCTTAAATCCTCTGTCAGACGTGAAAGCGAATACCATCAATTAAGCGAAGAGATTAGCCATATCCGCGATTATATTTACATTCAGAAGATTGGCTACGGGGAAGCCATTGACGTCCATTATGAAATTAACGCTGAAGTCATGCCTGCTTATGTGCCATATTTTGCTCTACAGCCATTGGTGGAAAATGCGATTTTGCATGGCTTGGAAATGTCCAAAGGGAATGGTTTAATTACGATTCACGCTTATCGAGAGGGACAAGCCCTGTATCTCCTAGTTGAGGATAATGGCATCGGAATGAGTGCGAAGAAAGTTGATCGTATTTTGCATAGAGGAGACAGAAAAAGCCTTTTTTCAGGCTTAACCAGCATTGGAATAAGAAGTGTACATGAACGCATTCAACTTTATTACGGCAGCGACTATGGGCTTAGTTATGAGAGTGTGGAGGGATTCGATACGAAAGCTGTGATTCGATTACCGTTTATTCTAAATCTGCGGGAGGCTGAGAATTATGCTTAGAGCCATGATCGTAGAGGATAACGCCATGTATCGCTATGCGGTGAAATCGATTCTTCGCTGGGAGGATCATGGATTTGAAATCATACATGAAGCTTTAAACGGCAAGCATGCGCTGGAACTGTTAAAGGAATCTCAAGTAGACCTCATTCTGACCGACATCACTATGCCACAGTTAAATGGCATTGAGCTTATTCAACACGTAAAGTTGTTTGATCCCAACATCAAAATTGTAGCGCTGAGTTCGTACGACGACTTTCATTTTGTGAAGGAAGCACTGAAACTCGGGGCAGAGGACTATCTGCTCAAACATGAGTTGGAGCCGCAGTCCTTGGAGAATCTGCTTGAGCAGATGCGAACGCAGATTTTGTGGGATCGCCAGAGAAATCAGGATACCTCGTTCATGGCGTCTAGCCTTACATGCTTAAAGACAGATTTGGCGAGCAAACTGCTGTTAGGTGATCTGGTGAATGCCAAGGAAATCGAGCATCGTGCTGCGGTTACCCAATTTCCCATTCTGCATGAGCCCACGATTATTTTGGTTGCTGCTTGTTCAGGTGATGATGTCGATATTCAGGCGTGGAAATTGAGTCTGGAAGTTAACCTTGAGCTCCAAGCTAGCGCCAAGCGTTATCTGATGGTCATTCCGGTTACGGAGCGGAGAATGGCCATTATAGTCTCTTTTTACCACGAGAAGAGTGAAACCCATATGGGCACCTCAGCGATGCAGATAGCAACCGAGTTAGCCTCATCTTTTCGCAAAGATAACGGTGCTTTTGCCATTGGAATTAGCTCGGTAGGTTATGGGCTTAAAGCGTTCAGTATCCTGTATCAGCAAGCGGAGAAGGCGCTGTATCAATCGATTTATGAGAGCTCTAAGCAGCTATATAGGTATCCGTTGTCGTTCAGTTCGAATGTCAATGCTAGGGAGGGAATGGCTTTTCTCCAACAATTAGCTCAAGCCATGAAAAGGGGCGATTTAAGGGGAGTTGAAACGATCACAGAGCAATTTTTCCAACTGCTTTATCAAAGCCAGCCTGAAATGATGGATCTTCGAAAATGGCTTATCGATCTCTTTGCTTTATTAAAATTCACTTCGCTTGAAAAGAACCTGCACACCGATAACATGGCGGACTGGCATGCCGAAGTTCTCAGGTCGATTGAGGAGCTCAATCCGTTAGGAGAGTTGAGGGATTTGTTCCTTGCGCAGTGTAAGGAGCTGCTTCATAAGTCGGATGAAACTGGACGTTTCCCGAGAAAGGAAATTCAACTTGCTTTGGAATATGTGCATATTCATTATGCCGAGGACATTTCTGTTGTTAAGCTGGCACAAGTTCTAAATTTAAGCGCAAACTACTTGTCGAATTTATTTAAGCATGAAACTGGGCAGAGGATTATCGAATATATTAACCGCTATAGGATTAAAAGGGCAAAGCGATTATTGAGCGATCCTTCTTGCAAAGTATACGAGGTCGCAGAAAAAACAGGATTCCAGGAGACCTCTTATTTTTRCAAAGTATTCAAAGAGATTGAAGGCCGCACCGTAACGGAATTTAGGCGGAATGTAGTCGCTAAAAACTTGTTGGAATAATTCTATCTTAGTTTTGTGCTAGCTCTGATTAAGAATGTCTATTAAGTATCTCATGCGACTTTTTTATAATAAGGGTAAGTTTACAGCATTCAATACAACGCCAAGGAGGCAGGAACAATGCAGGAGAAACAACCTTTACTATTAACGGATGAGCAAATGAGAGAGTTTATTACCAACGGGTGTCTGATTCTGAAAACAGATTTTTCACAGGCGTTTCACGACAATCTGCTTGAGCAATTAAATACGGTGTACGCAGAAGAGGGGAATCCTGGAAACAACTTGCTGCCGCGCATTCGTGAGGTGCAAAAAGTATTCGAACATCCCGTTGTTACTGGCGCATTAACGAGTGTATTAGGTCCGAACTATATGATGCATGCACACAGACATGGGCATTTCAATGCGCTTCCAACCGCTGGGGGCTGGCATAAAGACAGCTATTGGGGATATGACCGCATGCGCAATCATCACCCGAACTGGGCAATGATTATGTATTTCCCGCAGGATACACCGGTAGATTTGGGGCCGACAGGCATTATGCCAGGCACACAAAATCRCCAAAAGCGGGCATTCGAAGCCAATGAGCATCCAGCTGAAGTTTTGGCAAGCGGCGAGGCAGGCACTTTTGCATTGATCCATTATGATATTTGGCACCGTTCCACGCCGAACATTCTTGGACAGCCGCGTTATATGCTGAAGTTTGAGTTCATGCGCACCGAGCTGCCGAAGCAGCCAAGCTGGAATAATCAAGAGCGCGAATGGAAAAAGCCTGCGAACCTGCTTGCACCGCTTGCTGCACATGATTTGATGTGGGAAGAGACGTGGAACTGGTTGTCCGGTGAAATCTGCTCCTTGGCARGAACAGCTTCATCCGATCCGCAGGAAATTCAGGAATTGGCTGCGAAATTAAGTAGTGATGAAACGATTGCCATTAATGCCTCTTATGATCTTGCACGTAGAGGGCAAGCTGGCGTGAATGCTTTGCTGGATGGACTTCGCAGCGATGATGTTCATGTTTCGCGAATCTCCGCATATGGTTTGGCGGTTGCTGGAAGCGAGGCGGTTGATGGGTTAATCGCTGCGCTGAATCATGAGAATGTAAACACGGTAACACATGCTGTGTTTGCACTGGGAGAATTGAGCGGATTAGCAGCAAAAGCAGTTCCTGCTCTAACACAGCTGCTTGGTCATCCGGAGGATAAAATCCGCAGCGCCGTTGTTGACGCGCTTGGCTTTATGAACTCGTCCGTAGAGGACGTCGTTGCCAGCCTAACCCGCGGCCTTCAAGATCAGAACGCGCAGGTGCGCTTCATGGCGAGCCTATCATTGTCCCGCTTAGGCGCTTCGGCAGAGCCGGCAGTTCCACAATTGGAGATCGCGCTGGATGACGAGAACAGATATGTTCGCGCACATGCCGCGGAAACGTTGAACTACATCGGCACGGAGCGGGCGAAAAATTCGCTGATCCGTTTCCTGTTGAACAACCGCTGGTGCTCCACGACGACGAAGGCGAATTCCTTTTATCCGTGAGCCGCTTAAACAGTTAACGACGTGTTGATATACAAAAGAGGCCGTCTCTCAGCCATGTTTCATGGCTTGGAGGCGGCTTTGTCTTTTTATTGGCTATTTTCAGTTGTTTTTGGCCTCAAATCACGGAAAGCCGTAGGCTTAAAGCCCGTTTGCTCCCGAAACATCCGGGAAAAATAAGATAGTTCCATCCCTAATGTGTCAGCGATTTGCGAGACGTTTAATTCCGTCGTCATCAGCAAATCTTTGGCTTTCTCTGAACGCAGATGATTCATGTATTGGATAGGCGAGTAGCCCGTAAATTGCTTGAACGCATTGATAAAATAATTAGGATGGTAATGCGCAATGCGAGATAGCGTGTCTACGGAAACATTCTCGGAGATATGCTGTTCCATGTAGAGCAAGAC
>NZ_JBFTQB010000271.1:0-9195 GCF_056398785.1 Paenibacillus sp. 01T422
GAGTTAGCACATGGCATCAATGGGGATCAAAATAGGAGTTACTGGGTGGGCTCCGCTTTTTTCACGTTAACTTACTGGTATACAGTTGTACGACCCGATCGACTATGGGACCCCAACTACCGGGTTCTTGCTTTTTTCATGTTCTTTGCGAATCTAGTTTTGTTAACTTTATCTCATTTCATTAATYTCCTACTGTATATCCTTAGTCATCTGTTTTGGCAAGATTCGCAACGTGCTKAGTACTTAGCTGATCAGATCGCCGCCCAGACGGCAAGTCCTAAAGCAACGATATCCTTACTAAATAAGCTACATCTTGACGCTATGTTTGAATTTACTATTTTAAAAGTAATCAATTCAAAGAGAATAGATCATTTTTTCGAAGATTTTCATGAGCAAATAAAGAGGTTACCACACAGAGAAATGGAACGGTTAAAGCGAGCTTCCGTCAAGGCTGGAGCACGATTGGATGCCTCACATCCTCCGACGCAAGACAGAGTCTTCTTCATCTCCAATTTAGAGCAAGAAGAGCCGTCATACAGAATGGATAAGGAAACTTTTGAACAACTGAATTCTGAACTAGATCAATTAAAATCGTCTTTGGAACAGAAACTTATCGATTACTATAAAAGATATGTATTGTTACAGTAAAAGTTATCGTGCAAACATGGGGAAAACGTTAAAGGGACTAGGGGAGACAGGAATGAAATCAAGTATAGTATTGGTGAATTTTATCTGCGCACATTAGAGGACGGATTTCTAGTAGATGGATTTCAAGCAGAAAAATTCATGACATGGCGGCAGCTAGTGCACGACTGGATGCCATTTTCGTTGAACTAACTGGTAATTTATTGGTTTAGTCTTAGCGGAAATCACAATCATCGGAATATTAAAATGAATCAACGACCAACGGTGGGGGTGTGGCATGGCTAAACCGGACATGGGACTAAGAATGGCACGGAGCTCGACGATTCTATGTTCGCGACCCGTTTGGTAAGCTTATCAACATTCTTTCCTATAAATATAATTACTGATGGACAATTCTAGAGGGGTGCCTGTTTGTTCAACTAATGTAAGAACGTTAGTTGAATAAGCATGAAGCAGATCCTCGGCAGTTGACCCAATATGAAATAATAAAATGTTTAACTGTTGTTGAAAAAAACGGGGGAAGTGAGGAGTGGAGTGTGCAGGTCTTTGATACACGTCAAATTAATAATTTATTGACGGGGGTTGGTCTAGCTTGTGAACTTGAGGCTACCTCTGAAATGAATCGTGCTTTCGCAAAAGTACAAGTTATAAATAAACAGAAATTCTTAAATAAGATAGAGCCTAACTCGGCTAGATTTTATTTGAGAAAATATGAGGTGCCTTCAGAATATCTAGATAATGATTGGGATGTTACGGATGACGAACTATTCGACTCTGTTCATGAGGTAGACATTATCGGAATCAAAAATCTTGAGATACAACTCGGTAAGTATTTAGACGATTTCAGAAAATTAGTCAGTGAGTGGAAATGTGACAATCCATTATAAATCAGAAACGACTTTACGCTTTGATTTTAAAACGGAGATACCCTATTGTGGATTGGTTAAGTTCCTTCCCTCGGCTGGATGAGTAATGACTATCAAAGAGAGATGATTGAGGGGACATGATGTCGAGTGACAAAAACATAGTAACATGAAATGCCGCATACATTGCGGTTTTTTTGTTTTATGTTATCAAGTTCTTGTCTATTCGGATTCGGCAATAGTATATGTGATGTGGCAATGAACGTCGAAGGGACGATGATTGAGCAAGCTGTCCGGAAATCATTGATGACTGGATTTCATGCAGCTTTTAGCGTAGGCACGTCTATTGGTGCAATTTTGGGCTGGCTTGCACTAAAAGCCAGTCTACCTGTTTTTGTGCATTTGGGAGTTGTAGGTGTGCTTGCAGCATTTCTAATCATTATACTTTCTCGTTTTGTTCCTCACGGGAGCGGTAAAGAGACTCCTGGAGAAAATGGAGAGCCTGTCCCGACGACGAAGGATCGAATGGCTGTTTGGCGTGAGCCGCGTACTATTATGCTGGGTGTTATTATTCTAGGTATGACCTTTGCAGAAGGATCAGCTAATGATTGGCTTCCGCTGATTATGGTAGACGGATATGATACAACGCCTACAAATGGAACCATTGGATATGGCAGTTTTGTTGCCGCCATGACGATCGTCAGGGCGGCGGGCGGTATGTTACTTGATCGGTTTGGTCGAGTTATTATCTTGCGATTATCGGCTATTTTCGCTTTTGTTGGACTACTCATTGTAATTCTGGCTCATCATTATGTAATAGGGATAATCGGAGTTGTACTCTGGGGGGGGGCATCGTTCGGTTTTCCAGTCGCACTATCGGCTGCAGGTGATAATCCGAAAAACGTTGCGGCCCGGGTAAGCGCCGTGGCTACAGCGGGGTACACGGCGTTTCTTGTCGGTCCACCGCTGCTCGGTATGATTGGTAACTCCGTTGGATTAAGGCTGGCGCTTATAGCGGTTCTCGTTGGGGTAACGGCTTCTGGATTGTTCTCCAAAGCGGCAAAACCTATAGATGAGACAGCATAATTATGACGGCAGCCGGCACACGATCGGCTGCCGTTGTCAGTTGAAGTAACAGGCAGTCTAGTTTGAATCTCTTGCAGTTTAACTACTGTAAACCAGTTAGTAAGAAGTAATTATGAAGTACTCTGCTGCTTACGGTAATCATTAGGAGTCTTCCCAAATTCCTTTCGGAAGACATATGAAAAATAACTAGAACTTTGGAACCCACAAGATAAAGCAATTTCACTGATAGATCTGTCAGTCTCAACTAGCAATTCACAACTTTTCTTCAAACGGTAATTTGTCAGATACTCATTTGGTGTTTGTCCAACATGTTCTCCAAACAAATTACAGCAGCGAGTTCTGCTTACTGAACCTGATGCTGCTATTTCAACTAGTGTGATCTTGTTCTCATAATTTCCATGAATGAATGCCGTCATTTTCCAAATATATAGCCAAGACTGATCAATCATTATTTGTTGACTTCTCTCCTTGATACGAGTTCCAATCAATGCACATAACGAAACAGCGAGCGATAGCAATAGAAGAGGATTACAGGTGGCGCTATGCATTTCAGCATATAGTTGATCTATGTTAAAGAGAGCCTCATTTTGCCAATGGGAATCCTCCTTAAGAACAATAAAATCCTCTGTATTTGGCCCGAACTTCTCCTCCCAATATTCTTTCCCAATCCAGTGTTCATTTCCAATTAACGAAGGATGAATACATACCACAATGTAGATACAATCTGACGAATCGGAAGAATAACCATAATGCATCCGTTTGCTGTTAACAAATATTCCTTGCCCTTTTTCTAATTGAATTGTTTCGCCCTGCACATAAAAGTTCATGTACCCGTCTAAAACGGATATGAACTCTAAATCTGTGTGCCAATGACATGCTGCCTCAAATTTATCAAACTGTTTCAACGTTCCTTTTGCAACTCTGAGATTGAAGTTCGATAAATTGTACCTGATTTGTTCAGATAGATCAGAAAATACGTCCAGTTGCAATTTAATATCCCCCGTATAATACGAATTTGATATTATTATACGCAATTTTGATGGAAAACAAATTAGATTTGTTCTATTTTTATATTGTAACAAATTAGAAAGAGGGTATGATATGTTCCGTAACATACTATCGTCAATCCAATTCGATAAGAACTTTAATCAGCAACTGATTCGTCTTGTGATACCAATCGCTTTACAGAACCTAGTTTCTGCCTTAGCGGTGACAGTAGATGTTGTCATGTTGGGTTTTATTAATCAATCTGCGATGTCTGCCGTTTCGCTAGCGGGTCAAGTAACGTTTGTACTCATGTTGTTTTATATGGGATTGGCTTCAGGAGTTGGAATCCTAACCGCACAGTATTGGGGGAAAAAAGATATAAAGACCATTGAACGCATCTTAAGCATCGGATGCCTATATGCTTTGGTCGTTTCCTTTTTCTTTTTTGGGATTTCATTATTAATGCCTGAAGTACTCATGAATCTTTTCACAAATGATGGGGAATTGATTCAATACGGTTCCAGCTTCCTGCAAGTTCTATCCTTTTCCTACTTAGTAGGGGGCATATCACAAATGTATTTCAGTGTTATAAGAAGTATGGAGAATGCACGTATAAGTGCATGGATAAGTTCCATGTCCCTCATTTTGAACATACTTCTTAATGCGCTCTGTATCTTTATTCTGTATCCAGATGATCCCGACAAGGCCATTATTGCGGTTGCATTATCGACGGTTCTTGCACGTATCATCGAATCTGGCAGTTGTATCGTTCACTCTATAAAGGGGGAAATTAAATTCAAACTCTCAAAGCGTGATACGGTACAACGTAAACTGCATAAGGATTATTTGAAATATACGTTTCCTATTCAGGGGAATTATATTGTCTGGGGATGTGCGATTACGGCAACGGCAGCGATAATCGGCCATATCAATGCAGAAATGGTGGCTGCAAACTCTGTAGCTTCCGTTGTTAAGAACTTAACGATCGTATTGTGTGGAGGCATTGCAAGCGGCGGTTCTGTTCTGGTAGGAAAATATTTGGGCAATGGCCAAATAGAGATGGCTCAAAGAGCTGGAAACATCATAACATCCTACTCAATACTATTTAGCATCTTGGCAGGCATCATGACGATATTAATCAAACCTATGGTTTTTCAAGTAGTAAGCTTAGATGATCAAGCGCAACATTATCTAAGTGGCATGCTATTTATATGTGCCTATTACTGTATCCCTAAAGCCATTAACTCTGTAATCATAGGAGGAATTTTTGTTGCAGGAGGTGATTCCAAGTTTGGGTTCTGGTGTGACATGATAGTCATGTGGGGCATTATTTTACCATTAGGATATTTAAGTGCTTTTGTGTGGCAATTGCCACCGATAACTGTATTCGCCATGATTTGTTTGGACGAAGTTATTAAAGCACCGATTGCCTTCATTCGTTATCGTCAATATAAGTGGCTAAATAATATTACACGAGACCTTTCTAAGGTAACTTAATCCTTCATTGCTAAAAAAAACGAATTTTATGAGGTGCGAAAATGAACATTAAAGAAAAGCTTCACAACGGTAGTTTATATTTACCAGGAAATGAAGATCTGGTAAAGGAGCAAACTCTTTGTCTTAATCGACTATATGATTTTAATCAGACACGGCCGCTGGAATACGATAAAAGAATAGCCCTAATGAAAGAAATGTTTGCTGAGATAGGGGAGGGATGTTACATTGAACCACCGTTTCATTCCAATTGGGGTGGTAAGCATGTTCATTTTGGAAAAAACATTTATGCGAATTTTAATTTGACGTTGGTTGACGATACGCATATTTATGTTGGAGATTACACCATGTTTGGACCAAACGTTACCGTGGCAACTGCGGGGCACCCGATTTTACCTGAACTACGAGAACAGGCATATCAATATAATGCGCCTGTCACGATCGGGAAAAATTGTTGGATAGGCGCAGGTGCCATTTTGCTTCCAGGTGTTACAATCGGTGATAATACCGTTATTGGGGCAGGTAGTATTGTGACCAAAGACCTCCCATCTAACGTAATCGCTGTCGGAAATCCATGTAAGGTGCTACGAGAGGTATCTGATCATGATAAAGAGTATTACTTCAAGGATCGAAGAATTGATTATTCAGCATTAAGCTGAGTGCGAATCATCTATAAAACTAAATTCCTTTAATCTCAGCGGGGAAATTGTGCCAACCCCTTTAAAATATAAACTTTAGACCCGCAGCCCGTTGCTGTGGGTCTCTTTTTGGTTATAGTCCCGACCTTCAAATATATAAATACATCGTTCTTGATTTCCCTTAATAATACGGTTCCATCATTACAAACACGACAACCCCGGTTAAGCTGACATATAGCCAGATCGGCATCGTCCAACGGACAATTCTACGATGTTTATGCAACTGGTTAGTCCACCCCCATACGAGAGCGAACAGGGCGAGCGGCACGATGATAGCGGCCAGAATGCTGTGAGAGATCAGAATGAAGAAATAAATCGGCCGGATTATGCCTTCACCACCGAACTTCGCCGTCTCCAAAGACATGTAATGGAACGTCAAGTAGGAGACAAGGAACAACAGTGTAGAAGAGAATGCGGCGAGAATGAACCCTTTGTGAAGTTTTACATTTTTCCGTAGGATTGCGATCAACGCGGCTAGCAGGAAGATGAAGGTGAAGCTGTTCAACAGCCCATTAATTCTTGGAAAGATGGTAAGGTCGAAATCAATCTTGCCCTTGTAGCCAATCGGTGAGAAGAACAAGAGTAAAATAACGATATTTGCGACCAATGAGATGGTGACGATGGCAGCCGTATAATTTTTGTTATTGCTAGCTTGCCTTGGTGTATGGTTGTATTCGCTCATGTAACCCGAAGATCTCCTYTCCTATCACATGGTAATGGCTTCATTATAAGCGGGTTTTGTCCAACAGCAATCAGACGTTGATGTCAAATTAGCGAAATCTTATTGACGATTTATCGTCTTTAAATGAATTAACGGGTAGAGTGGTTACAAATTAAAATTAAAAATCTGTAAAATGTTGGAACTTTCATGAATATTGAACGTCTAAATGACTAGTAGAAATTACAGGAAGATGTTTCATGAATAAATTATTTACATGATAAAGATTTGTGTTGGCTGTTAAAATCAAAAATAAGGAGTTTTGACATGAAAAAAAGAGCGCTATTTGGAGTAGTTATAGCATTATTCCCGTGTATGGCGGTAACGGAAGTATACGCAACAACAACTATAGCGGTCGAGGATTCATCTCCAGCGAAGACAATTACCTTATTTGAAAACACTACTATATTGGGTGAAACCGGGCAGACGATCGGAATCATAGCTCCTCAAACGGTTGCAATATTGGACAACAGTCAACGGAGAGTTGGGCATGGAGAAGGATATTTGGTGCCGATTTACTTGATTTCTACCTGGCTTGGAAATGCATGGATTATGCCAAACAACGCGCTTCTAGGGAATCAGAAGTCAGTTGATACGAGATTGGAGATTTTCGGTGTTGAGTCGCTCTATAGCGATCCGGGTCTTACCAAGCCTACAGGGATGCAATTGGCGCCACAAACTGTAAAAGTGAAAGCAGAGTGGGATAGCCGCTACTTGATTGAGACATTGAACGGAGAAAGATGGGTCTCACCGCGATACACGGCTTTATTCGAGGTAAAAGAGGTCCGACAGGAAGTCCAGCTAAAGAATACGACGAAGCTTTTTCGTTCTCCAGATGGTATGGAAACGGGATCCAATTTGAGCCCCCAAATGGTGACGGTCAATGAAGTCTGGCAAGACTGGTGTCGAATAGATTCCTGGTTGGGACCAGTCTGGATCGAGCTTAAGCGTGATGAGTAATAATATGACATAAAAAGGAAAGTCTAGCTCAAAAAATAGGATTTGGGAGGCTGGTCTTGACGAGGATAACATTAACTTTAATTGCCACTATACTAATTTTATTGGCTGGTTGTAAAAATAATGAACCTACAACTACCGAACTTCAGTGGGATAGTACAAAAGAAAAAGCAATTGAAAATGGACTAATCATAGAAGGGGTTAATAGATCTTCGATTATGTCCACTGAGAATGTTAATGATGAAACAATTATTTTTTTTGAAGGTCATAATGCACTTGGGGTGGCAAGTATTGCAGAAAGCCCAAAGGGATATAGCTGGTATCGAAGTCAAGCATATACAGGTTTTCAAGGGCAAGATGTGCCTTATATGACAGTAGGATTGGAAATCATTTCCAATGTTTGAAGACCTTAGCAACGGCGCAGTGCGATGATGAATGCGGCCAGAGAAGCCAGGGAGGCAATCATCCGTACATGGTTCCAGGCAACCCAGCGAGATAGATAGTGTTGCCAGACTTCCGCACCTTTGGTGCTGTCGGGTTCGACGGCGGCGAGGGCATCGTTAAGAGGCACGTTAAAGACGATCGTGACGAGAAACGTGCCGACAAAATAGAGCAGGCTGCCGATCAGTATGTACAGTGCGCCGGGCGTACCCAGCCGGAAAAACGATACGCCCCCCAGGACGATGGRGGCAAATGCAGTTCCCATGAAAACGAAGCTGAAAAGTGTTTGCAGGATGGTCGAGTTGATGGACTGCATCGCGACGATTCCTTGCGCCGCCGGGAGCCTGGCGAGCGCGACCATGACGAAGGTTGAGAAAGCGAAAAAAATGCCCGCGATCAATCCCGAGCCGAGCGCGGAGGCATAGGTGAGGCCGATGATCCATTTGGCCATAAACATCCAACTCCTTTTAATTAATTTTAGGAGAAAATTGCTTGCTCTTACAAATATATAAGGCTTTCCAAATAATGTGAAGTATATCTTTTCGAGAACGCTTCGTAGAATCTATACGGTACGGGGCTGCTGAGTTGACGAAAATATTTTCAGGTGGCAGATCGGCAATTTATTATCGCCCTCCATCTTGCCAGTGTGACACATCCGCTTCACCCAGAATATGATGAGTCTAGAAATCTAAAGAGGTGAGCCAATGGCAGTCGTAAAAGCCAGGAAACAGGATGTTGATATGTTGGCAAGATTGCTTCGAGCCGAAGCTGAGACGGAAGGCGAAACGGGCATGCTCCTTGTTGGGAATGTTGGCATTAACCGAATAAGAGCGAATTGCTCTGATTTCAAAGGAATCCGGACAATTCCCCAAATGATCAACCAGCCGCATGCGTTCGAAGCGTTGCAACATGGTTTGTATTATCAAAACGCTAGAGAGAGGGAACGCCGTCTGGCGCAACGGGCTGTGAATGGGGAGCGGAATTGGCCAGGCAAATTCTCCCTATGGTATTTCCGTCCAGGTTCGTTCGAAAATCCCGGACCTTGTCCGGCAACTTGGTATAATCAGCCCTTAGCAGGACGATGGAAGAAGCACTGTTTTTATGAACCGACTGCGAAAGAATGTGAGAATGTTTATAATACGTTTTAATTTTATAATCGAAAAGCGTGTTATAAAGACAAGGCCATCCCACAAGGATGGCCTTTATACTTGCCGTTACAGACAGTTGGAGGAGGAAATTGCCGCGGCAGTTACTCCCTATTTTAATTGAAGTCATAGGCAGTTATAAGATATTGTATGTATACAGA
>NZ_JBFTQB010000272.1:0-7046 GCF_056398785.1 Paenibacillus sp. 01T422
TCGTTATGCTGCTTGGCGTCGGGGGTTACATGGTTATCCAGAATACGATTTCCCTTGGTGAGCTAGTTGCTTGCTTCAGCTTAATCTGGTACATCATCGGCCCGATGTGGGGACTTGGTTTCCATATTAATAACTTTACGAATACGAAAGCTTCTGGCGAGAAAATTCTCGATATTTTGCATCAGTACTTACATGTGAAAGATCAAGCAGATGCAGCTATCGTAAAAAGCAGTGAAGTACAAGGAAATGTACGTTTCGACAATGTTACTTTTGCTTATCCGGAAAAACAGCCAGCTTTATATGATTTCAGCTTGGATGCTCCGGCAGGCTCAGTGATCGGGCTGCTCGGCAGCACGGGTTCAGGTAAAACGACAGTGATTTCACTGCTAATGAGAGCGTATAACGTGAAAGATGGCCGAGTGATGCTCGATGGCAAAGATGTTCGCTCGCTAGAACTTGAAAGCTATCGTAGTCAGATTGCAACCGTTTTCCAAGAAACGTTCCTTTTCTCTTCAACTATTCTTAACAATATCGCATATGGGCGCAAAGATGTCACGATGGATGAAATTATTCGGGCAGCGAAACTGGCTAAAGCGCATGATTTCATTTCTGAATTGCCAGAGGGCTATGACACTGTTGTCGGTGAGCGTGGATTAGGGTTATCTGGCGGTCAAAAGCAGCGTATTGCCATTGCTCGAGCATTGATCAAAGATCCCAAAATATTAGTACTTGATGATGCAACTAGCGCTGTTGATATGGAAACAGAACACGAGATTCAAGCAGGCTTTAGCGAGGTAATGCAGGGAAGAACGACATTCATTATTGCCCATCGTATTTCATCCTTGAAGCATGCTGATGAAATTATCGTGCTCGATAAAGGAAGAATTGTTCAAAGAGGCAAACATCATGAACTTCTGCAGCAAGAAGGCCTTTACCGTCAAACTTACGATATTCAATATGCAGATCAACCGAAGAAAGCGGCTGAAGATGATCAAGTTGCTGCAGCCAAAGATTCAGAATTAGATGCGATAACGCGAAACCATTCCTCCTTGCAAGAAAGAAKGTTAGCACATTGAGTAAGAAATCGAATCAAGCCGAGGCGGCTGCCAAGATCGAAGACTCTCAAGTTGGGCAGCGATTTGTCTACCAGGACGATGAGTTGATTGATAAGCCCTTCGACTGGGGGCAATTGAAACGTTTATTTAGTTATATGAAGCCGTATAAGAAACAAATGCTGCCAATTATCATCATTATGATGCTGGTGGGAGCTATTACCAAATTAACGGTACCCTTACTGATTAGAGAAGCGATTGATAAAGCTATTATACCTAAAAATACGAACTTTCTGTTAATCATTGTAGGTATCATGCTTGGCGTATATATCATTCAATGGGTGGCAAATACGTTCAGAATTAAGTACACGAATATGATTGGACAACGTGTTATTTATGATTTGCGTCATGATTTGTTCAGCCACATTCAAAAACTATCGTTCCGATTCTTCGATACACGTCCAGCAGGATCTGTTCTTGTTCGTGTAACGAACTATGTGAACTCGCTGCAAGATTTGTTCACGAACGGGGTCGTCAACTTGTTAATTGACGTCGTTCAGCTGCTTGGGATCATTATTATTTTGCTGACTTTTAATTTTAAATTAGGGGCAGCCATTATTGTGACAGTTCCGATCATGTTCATGATTTCTACCAAGCTGCGCAAAAAGATTCGCCATGCTTGGCAGGATGTAACGATGAAGCAATCGCGGCTTAATGCCCATTTGAATGAGTGTATTCAAGGGATAAAGGTCACCCAAGCTTATTCGCAGGAAAAAGAAAATATTCAGTTTTTCACCAAAATGAATATGATCAACCGTTTGTCCTGGAATCGCGCTTCTATGCTCAATCAGTCATTCGGACCTCTTATCGAGATTACAGGTGCTATCGGATACTGCATTCTATTCTGGCTAGGTGCTTATTTAATCCAAACAGAGGAAATTTCAGTCGGTTTACTGGTTGCCTTCGCTACTTACATAGGTTATTTCTGGGAGCCAATTACGCGTCTAGGTCAGATGTATTCGCAATTGCTCATTGCAATGGCTTCAGCTGAGCGGATCTTTGAGTTTATCGATGAGAAGCCTTCTGTCGCTGAGCTTGAAGGTGCGAAAGACCTGCCTAACATCCAAGGTAATGTGAAGTTTGAAAATCTCGTATTCGAGTACGAGGCTGGACGTCCGGCATTAAAAGGTTTTAATCTGGATGTGCGTGCTGGGCAATCTATTGCGTTGGTGGGGCATACGGGATCGGGTAAAAGTACCATTATGAATTTGCTTTGCCGATTCTATGATCCTACTGAAGGACGTATTACGATTGACGGTAACAACATTYGCGATATTACGATTCAAAGCTTGCGTTCCCAAATAGGCGTCGTTCTGCAAGATACGTTTATTTTCTCAGGAACGATTCGAGATAACATCCGTTTTGGTCGGCTGGATGCAACAAATGAAGAGATTGAAGTGGTTGCTAAAGCTGTTCATGCTCATGATTTTATCGTCAGCTTGCCGAACGGCTATGATACAGAGGTGCAGGAACGCGGAAATGTCTTATCGATGGGACAACGTCAGTTGATTTCCTTTGCGAGGGCGCTGCTTGCGAATCCGCGAGTGCTCATCCTGGATGAAGCCACGGCTAGTATTGATACGGATACGGAGCTGAAAATTCAGGAAGCTCTCAAAACGCTTCTCGCTGGCCGGACTTCCTTCATTGTGGCGCACAGACTTTCTACGATTCGAAAGGCGGACAAAATCGTCGTGTTGGATCATGGCCGCATGATGGAAATCGGCAATCATGATGAATTGATGAAGGAGCAAAAAATTTATTATGGCTTGATCCAAGCGCAATATAAGTTTTTGCAGGATGCTGTTTAAAACTGGAACCTGGCGGTGATGTTCATACCGCTAGGTTTATTTATTTGGATAAGAGTTGGGGTGGCGTTGGCGAAACTTTCATCATTTAGAGGGAGCTCTGAGTGATCTCGTTTCGCTATGAACTTCACTAACTGAACCTCACGCTCCCACGAACATTAGTACTTTAAGCACCGCCAATAGTTGCACCATGATACAAGGAACAGGATAAGTATGGCATTTAAAAGCTTCCAACAGTAACCACGACATTGCCGTGATAACATAAGCCTGTGGCACGATGAACTCCATCAACTATACCCTGAGATATGGAACAATCTACCAGAAATAATAGCCTGCAGTACGGCATATTCCCCCAACGAACCCCCCGCGACACGATAGACACTGTCAACAGCAACCCGCAGCACACTACATTCCACCAACTAACCCTCGCGACACGACAGACACTATCAACAGCAACCCGCAGYATGTTACATTGCAACAACTAACTCCTCGCGACACGACACACTCTATCAACAGCAACCCGTAGCACGCTACATTCCCCCAACGAACCCACGCGATACGACACACCCACTAACTGAATCCTTCTTGTTCGGTACATCTACTGCTAACGGACACACAAGCCGCTATACGGCAAAAAGAGACCACTTTGAATATCTAACGGACCGGGGAGCTGTTATATATCGGATTTACAGTGGTTTCAGCATGTTTCATGTCAATTAAGGTTTCCTATGTCCGTTAAATTCGAAATTAACTCAAAAAGTAACCAATAGCGGCATCTCTGTCCGTTAGAGTTTGATAATCGCAACAACATGAACTGCCCCACCAAACTCTGGGAATCTATATCCCCACAACAGTAACCCCACGCCACAACCAACATTACAAACCCCACAACAAACCCCACGCCGCAACCAACATTACAAACCCCACAACAAACCCCACGCCCCAACCAGTAACATTGCGAACCCCACTAACAGTAACCCCAAGACCCAACCAACAATAACATTACAAACCCCACAACAAACCCCACGCCCCAACCAACAGTGACAATATACGAACCCAACCAACAGTAACTACGAGACCACACGACTCACTCCGCCAACCGCAACCTCCGCGACACGATATACTCTCTCAACCGCAACCCGCAGCACGTTACATTCCACAAACTCAACCCATCCAGTTCTATACATGAACTGCTAACGGACCCAAAAGCCGCTATTCAGCAAATAAAGTCCAGTTTAATTATCTAACGGACTGAGGAGTCGTTATATATTGAATTTATAGTGGTTTAAACAAATTTCATCACGATTAAAGCTTCCTGGGTCCGTTACATTCCAAATTAACTCTAAAAGTAACTATTAGCGGCACCTCAGTCCGTTAGAGCTCGGCCGCTCCTGCCAGCACAAGCCCCCACACCAGTCAAACATAATTGAGGGTGTTTGAATGATGGCCAAGTATGTTATACTAGAAAAAAACGAACATATGATCGATTTTTACATAGCGCCAATATGCAGCGTTTGCAAATTTATTCTAGAAGCTATACTCTTAGTATGAATTATGCCATTTATTCGCAGGAGGGGACATTCTTGAGATCATCTCGCTTCATATGGGGAACAATTGGCTTAACCGCATCCATTACGACGATTGTTTTCGCTGTAGGATTTGCTTACGCGGCGAATCAGATATTGTTTCCGAAAGCTTCTGGATCGCTTCAATTGGCGACAGAGGCTCCGAAGAAGGAATCGATGATAGAGAGCAAAGCAAAGTTGCAAATTGTGGCTCTCGGCGATTCATTAACGGCAGGAACGGGCGACAATACAGGCAAAGGTTATGTGGGCCGCGTTCGTGAAAAACTGGAAAAAGAAACAGGCAAACCGGTATTTGTGCTTAATAATTTAGCTATTCCAGGCTATAGAAGCGACCAGTTGTTAGCTGATCTGGAGCTAAAGAAGACACAGGATGCGCTTGCGCAGGCTGATATTATTTTGCTCACCATCGGTGGTAATGATATTTTTGCCGGTGGAGACGGACTTTTTACAGGGGACAACCAGACGGAATTTAACCCTGAAGCAGCGGTAAGCCGTGTGGCTCCGGCGCTCGATAAGATGCAGAAAATTCTCGAAGCGATTAATAAGGCCAACCCTAAGGCAACCGTGATGTACGTTGGTTTATATCATCCATTCCTTGATTTGGATCCCAAACAGGAAGGATCGCTCATTGTACAGCGTTGGAATAATGGTGTTTTCGAAATGATCAATCGGTACCCGCAAATGGTGATTGTCCCGACTTATGATTTGTTTGAACAAAATTTGATTAAATATTTGTCTTCGGCTGATCATTTTCATCCTAATGGGGATGGTTATGAGCGGATTGCAGATCGAATTTTACAGATTCTGAAGTAATGGGGGCAGGCAAATTGACTAAAGCAGTAATCGTTCCTGAGACCGTATTGTCCGTGAAAAATTTGAAAAAGCAAATTAAAAATAAAGAGATTATCAAAGGGATTTCCTTTGATGTCTATGCCGGGGAAATCTTCGGTTTCCTAGGTCCCAACGGTTCAGGGAAAACAACAACCATTCGAATGCTTGTTGATTTAATTCGGCCCACAGAAGGGACGATTCACATTTGTGGATTCGACGTCCGCAAAGAGCATAATCAAGCCATGCGTCACGTTGGCTGTATTGTTGAGAACCCGGAACTGTATTCGTACTTGACAGGATGGGAAAATCTCGAGCATTTTGCAAGAATGCTGCCTAATGTTGACGAAACGAGAATTCAAGAGGTTGTTGAAATTGTTTCTATGGATGGTCGTATTCATGATAAAGTTCGCACATACTCCCTTGGTATGAGGCAACGGCTTGGTATTGCGCAAGCGCTTCTGGGACGACCTAGCTTATTAATCTTGGACGAGCCAACCAATGGACTTGATCCCCAAGGAATCAAGGAAATGAGGGAATTTATTCAGCGTTTGGCGGCTGATGGATTGAGCTTATTTGTGTCCAGTCACTTATTGAGCGAGATACAGCAAATGTGTGACCGTGTAGCGATTATTAGCCATGGACAAGTCATTCGAGTAGGAGCGGTAGATGAGTTGATTGCGCAAGGTGGCAAAGTGGTTTGGTCCGTGTCTCCGGCCGATAAGGCTGAGGGGCTTCTCGATGCGTCACCACTTGTTATTGCGATTGARGAAATTGGACAAGTAGACCCCCTGCATACACATGCTTCGGTGAGATCAATTGTTACCCAAATGGATAAAGAGCATGTCCCGCAAATAAGTAGGCAATTGATGGAAGCAGGAATTAGCCTCTATGCTGTAGAAATCAAGAACCCAACGCTGGAAGATTTGTTCTTGAGCCTAACCGAGGGTGAAACCATACAATAGGAGAAGGTGAAAGAAATGCGTATTCTGTATGAACTCGTCAAAAATGAATGCATCAAAATGATCAAGAAAAAACGATTTTATGTGATCATCCTGATTCTGCTTGCCCTTATTCCTATGTTTACTTATGCCCAAATGCGTGTGGCCCAAAATACTCAAAAACAATTTGGAACGACAGACTGGAAGGCAGATCAACGCCAAAAAATTATTGATTGGGAGAAGCGATTAAGCTCTGCACGTACACCGGATGAGTGGAAGCAGCAGCTTAAAGTGCAGATACAGATTGCTAATTATTATTTGGAAAAGGATGTCGATCCTAACTCGCCTAATGCTGTTACTTTCACGCGCGAGTTTGTCAAGAATGCCGTCTCTCTATTCATTCCGTTGATCATCATGGTCATTTCTGCTGATATCGTATCATCCGAGCATTCTACGGGGACTATTAAATTATTGTTGACAAGACCGGTCCGGCGATGGAAAATCCTATTGAGCAAATTAATAACTGTTATTTTCTTTACTTCGCTTACGGTACTGTCGACTGGCGTGGTGTGTTACTTGATTTCTGGCCTTGTTTTCGGCTATAACGGATGGATGATGCCAATTTTTACCGGCATTCAAATCAGTGGCACGGATGTCGATTTCAGTCTGGTAAGAGCGGTCGATCAGTGGTTCTTTCTCTTGATGGAGTTTGGATTAGTATGGTTTTCGGCAGTCGTCGTCGCGCTCATGTCGTTAATGATCTCAGTTCTCATT
>NZ_JBFTQB010000273.1:0-7024 GCF_056398785.1 Paenibacillus sp. 01T422
GTGCCAGAAGGATTGGGAAAGGAATTCCTGCGAGCAAACTGTAGAAATTAAGGACTAATGTGTTTTTTAAAAGGGTGCCGAATTCATACGAATTGAAGAATCTTATGAAATGCTTGAATCCCACCCAATCACTGCCTGCGATTCCTTTCGAAGCGATAAAATTTTTGAAAGCAATTTGCGCTCCATACATTGGATAATACTTGAACACAATAATGTAGATAAGAGGCAGCGCTAGTAGAGCGTACAGCTGCCAACTGCGATGCAGCTTCTTAAGGAATGGCATTCGTTTAATCCCTGTATTCGCTTTGGCTAACGTATTTACACTTGCCACCGTTTTCAATTGGGTAACCTCCCCTCGTCGTTGTATAACCTTAATGTAAGGGCTCCCCTGATTAATTGTATATATGAAAACGTTTAACTCCTGTGCAATCCTTAGGATTTGAGCATGTGCAATCGCTTTATGGATGTGCAAATGTTATTTTTTCGCTATAAATTCACTTCTACAGACTTTTGATACACCGTTGCACTAACCCCATGCAGCCTTTTAAATGCCCTGCAGAATGTATTCGATGAGGCGTATCCTACTTGGTCTGCAATTTCTTGAATTGCATAATCCGAATTTCTCAATAAATGCTTCGCTTGCTCCATGCGCAATTGCTCCAGGTAATCTGAGAAATTAATCCCCGTTTGGTCCTTGAAGAACTGTGACAAATAAACCTTGGATACACGAAGCCGATCAGCGGCTTCATCCAGACATAACGCTTTGTCTGCAAAGTCTTTCTGAAGCATCATACGAATATTATCAAGTAATTCAATGTTACGACTTGATCGCTGCTCCATGACATGCCGGCAAATTTTCGAATAGGCCAGACGAATCGCTGCATAATGCTGCTGCAAGCTCTCATACGAAGGCTCCGCCCCATCTATACGCTGAATTTGGGTATAAACATCCTCAGCTTGCATCCCTAATTGTCGTAGCAGCTTAACGAGATTCCCCCACAATTCACCGATAAATAATCGGAGTACGGTTTGTGAAAGGTGCCTTTTCTCAAAGTTTTCCTTATACAATACCTGTAAAAGACGTGTAACCTCTTCCTGCTCTCCAGCCAATGCCACATTCATCAGGCGTCCTTCCATATCCTGCGGATAATGGTAATCATTCAGCGCCGTTGGGAGCTCATCAAACCATTGCAAACCATCCTTGTCCGACCGTACTAAGGCAAACAAAACCTCTCTCGCTTGCTCGTAGGAGCGTGAGATTGTCGTTACTCGGTCGCAGAACCCTCCGATGCCACAATCGGATACAATTTGAAACCGCAAGTTAATCGTTTGACAGACCTGCTCCATTAGTTTCGTTATGTTCTCACGATGTTTGTTCGTGTCATGCGAATACACACTAAGTAATACAGCAATTTGATCCTGCGCCACATCATACGCGAATCCATCAGAGCCTACAAGCTCCCTAATCAACTCTGCGGATGCGAAGCGGACTCGATCCAGATCTTTGAGCAGCAGCTCATTATAGCCGTTGTCATAACCTTGAATTCGAATGAGAGCGACGACATATTGTCTATCTTCATCCTCCATCCCGAGTCCTAGATGCCTCAGCAGGATATCCGCATCCCGTGTAGAGAGGAATTGTCCTTGCATAAGCCTTCTGAAATACGAAGCACGCAATAATGGCACCTGCAGCTCCAACTCGGATTGCAGTTTACGGTTAGAAAGCGCTAGACCTGACACAGCTTCACTTATAAAGCCGTACACATCATGCTGTTTCACTCCACCTCCAACGAATTCTTTCAGTGACTGAGCGAGGTTTCGAAGCGGTTTGCTATTCCGATAAGCAAGAAAATAAGCCATTGAAACACCAATAACTAGAAAAAGCAGCGTTAATGAGAAAATAATCTTTTGAATATAATGAACTTTTCCTAAAAGAATGACTTTGGGTTGACCAACAATATACGTCCACCCATTCATAGTTGATTTCGTATAAGTAACAATGATCGATTGATTATTCAGCTTTTGCTCAACAATTCCATGGTCTTCCTTCAAATCAGCCAATTGGATGGGCAGCCCCATATCTTCGCCAGACAGCGAGCTCATAATACGCCCCTGATCATCCAAAATATAAGCCCAACCACCTTCCGATAAGTTGAGTCCCTGAAATAACTTGCGGATCTCAGCTTGATCAATCATAACCGCGATAACCGCCTGCGGATTACCTGGCAGACCTAACGATTGTAGATACGTCATCATTTGGTAAGAACTATTTCCAATAGTCATGTGTTCAGCGGGAAGAAATGAGCGGGAATGGTAGGTCTGCATCCAATCCTTCCGCATTTTTTCTGTATCTCCACTATCATAAACAGCGATTCGACTAAAGAATTCGTCCATTGTATAGCTCGAACCCGGCGTTAACACAAGGTCGCTATTTTTAAAAAGAATATAATAGTTAAATACAAAGTTATTTGAAAGCTTGAAATCATACAAGCTTTTATTCGTATCGAGAACGGAATAGGTGTTGGCGCCCTGAAAAGGATCTGTTACCGTCATAAATTGAATGACTTTCGTATTGGCGGCTGCTTGACGTCCGATCGAGGTAATCTCGTCCATTCTTCGTTCAAGAATATCTCTACTTTGCTCCAGCACGAGCCTATGATTCTCAGTGGCATCTTTCTCCATCACATGAATGGTTTCTCGGTAGACGATGTAGCCTATTCCTAGCAGCATGCAAATAAATAGAAGATAAGGGATGAGCATACGAATAAAAACCTTATGTCTGACATTCGTATCCGGTACAAGCCATTTACGCATTGATAATTTCCTCCTTGATACTTCTAAGCCAATTGGATAAATTTACTCTCAGTATACCAAAGTATTGTGAGCGCTTGCATAATATTTCGCCCTGCTTGGCGTTGCACGCTGGCTAGCAACCATTTACGCTTGTTTTACGACGCTAACTGTTAAATCCTGCCCACTGCGCCCACTATAACGTTGCAAACATCCTTTCTGCTAACAATTTCCAGGCTGGCTCACTCCCCACCAACTTTTAAGCTTGTTTTACGACGGTAACTGCTACTTCCTGCCTACTATGTCGACTCAATCGTCCCATTAGCAGGAGAAGTTCCATTTATGAACCACAGCCCAAAAACAGGACTTCGCCCGCAATTGCTGGACCTGTTAGGAGCTGATTTGCTAACGGACAGAGCAGACCTTATTGGGACGAAATATGGCTCTACCAAATTCTAACGGACACCAGTGCAGCTATTCACGGTAATTGTATGACAATTGGAGGTGAATTAGTGGGATAACGACACTGGAGTCCGTTAGAGTTGAGAACGGCGAGATTTAATGAGAATAACGGCAATGAGGTCCGTTAAATGTCTGCACGCACCACTCCTGCCGGTACGTCTTTCACGCCGCCCTCATAGGCGCTCCCTACGGCCTCTAACGATGTTTTACATCGTTAGAGCTGCCTCTGCTAGCCCTACACCTCTCTGTAACGTTGTTTCAAATCGTTACAGATGAAAAACAAGGCTCCGTCCCGCTCTGCCTAACTTCTAACGATGTTTTACATCGTTAAGGCTGCCTCTGCWRGCCCTACACCTCTCTGTAACGTTGTTTCAMATCGTTACAGATGAAAAACAAGGCTCCGTCCCGCTCTGCTAGCCGCTAACGATGTTTTACATCGTTAAGGCTGCCTCTGCAGGCCCCACACCACTCTGCAACGATATTTCTCATCGTTACAGATGAAAAACAAGGCTCCGTCCCGCTCTGCCTAATTTCTAACGATGTTTTACATCGTTAGAGCTACCTCTGCTAGCCCTACACCAATCTACAACGATATTTCTCCTCGTTACAGATGAAAAACAAGGCTCCGTCCCGCTCTGCCTAGCCTCTAACGATGTTTTACATCGTTAGAGCTACCTCTGCTAGCCCTACACCAATCTGCAACGATATTTCTCCTCGTTACAGCAAAAAAAGAGCTAAGCATATACAAGCCGCTTAGCCCTCATTCACTTGATTAATTCTGTTTGACCTCACAGTCAATCATGACGTGAATAGTATCTCCTTTATGTTCGTTCCTCAATTGGAAGGCGCGTGCGACTTCCGCAAGTGGGACGATGTGAGTAATCATCTCCTCGGTGTTAACTAACCCATCGAGAACCAATCGCAATCCTTCATCGAAATATCGTCGATTATCGATGTCACGCTTGGGCTCCGTTGAAAGGATATCCAGCCGTTTTTTGTGCACCTTGAAGAAATCAACTGGCTTGTGACAGGTACCAATGCATCCATACATGACAATTCGTCCATTCTGAGCTGCTGCGTTAATCGCATCTACCATGCCCGCTCCTTCCAGAAGACAAGGAATGACCACATCAAAACCTTCTGGAAAGTCCGCTCCCACAATGTCCATCGTATCCGCATGTTCATGAGGGATCTTGTACGTGTGGGTTGCGCCATATTTGCGTGCAAGCGCCAACTTCTCGTCAAACAGATCGGTTACGACCAAATTTCTTGGACTAAACATGTTGATGACTTGTGTCATCACTAGACCACTTACGCCTTGCCCTGTAATTAGTACGTTCTTATTCGGTGAAATATCCCCCAGTTCTGCGGCATGGATAATACCCGGAAGCACTTCAATGAGCGAACCTTCGATTAACGGCAGCTCTTTGGGTAACACCTTCAGCGAGAAAGGGGTACAGACCACATATTCGGCAAAAGCCCCCCAAACATAACGTAGAGCAACATGATCACCTTTCTTGACACCAATCACATTGGGGCCAACTTGATCAATTATCCCTGCAACTTCATGTCCCAATCTGGTAGGGTACGAAATAAATTCAGGTTCGCGCGCACCACGGAATACTTCAACATCACTGCCACATATACCAACCCACTTGACCTTCACCCTTACTTCGCCTTCCTTGGGTTCTGGAATCAAGGCCCGCCTTACACTAATCTCTCCAATGGCGTCCATAACCGCACACATCTGCGTTCCGGGACCATCATAATCAACCAACTCCATGGGAGGAACGGACATTTTTCTAACCATTTGCGTATTTCCCCTTCCATATATATAAGATTACTACAACCTGTTAGGCCATAACTTCCCACATTTTCTCGTTTACTTCATACATCGTCTTCTCTTCCCGCAGGCCTCTGATGATGTCTTCGACCACTTCTTCCATTAACGCAAGATGTCCCTGCACAGAGGCTCCAGCAATATGAGGCGATAATAGTACATTAGGAAAAGTCCGAATAGGATGATCTACAGCGAGAGGCTCTTTTTCAAACACATCTAGAGCAGCAAAAAACCGTCCGCTTTGAAGCTCTTCCATGAATGCCAGCTCATCGACCACAGGACCTCTTGATGAGTTAAGGAAGACAGCACCATCCGGAATAAGCGCCAGCAATTCACGAGTCAACATTCTTTCCGTAGCAGGCAGCTTGGGCGCATGAACCGAAATAATGGGGCAGCTCATAACTTCCTCTAGTAGAGCCCTCTTGGCATTCAACCGAGCCGCTGCTTCTTCACTCAAATAGGGATCATAGATGAGAACATTGACTTGAAAAGGCGCGAGCAGTTTGATAAAAGCGCGAGCCGTAGAGCTAGCTGACACGATGCCAATCGTGCTTCCCGTGAGCTCCCTACCCTTCAAACCAGCAATTTTCCATTTTCCTTCCCGCATGGCGGAATCAAATTCAGGCAAATGCCTAAGTGATGTCAGCAGCGCTGCCAAGCAGTATTCAGCCACACTTAATGCGATTCTTGGAGCTGCCGAGAAAACTTTGACCCCTTGTGCGAAAATCTGTTTCGGAACAAGGCTCTTGACTGTACCTGCCGCATGCCCGATGGCACGAAGCTTGACGGCTTTCTCAAGCATTTCGTCAGTCAAGCTGGGAGAACCCCAACTGGAAATAATCACTTCTGCGTCTGCAATCCGCTCTGAAAGCTCTTCCTGTGTATAGTCACGTCCTGTCTCATTCCACACAGGTTCGAAATAATCATTTATTCGTGTACGGCACGCCTCCGAACAGACTTCATCCAATCGAGATTGTGGTGAAAGCACCAATGTTTTTAACTTCATTGCATAAGTCCCCCTTCGTTTTCCTTAGGTGATCCAAGGCTCACAGCTGCACAACTTGACCGGTACGCATCGATTCGAAACATCCATCGATGACCCTCATTACCTGGATGATTTCCCGGCCTGATGCAAGCGGTTCACGTCCCTCTCGAATAGCAAGGGCAAATTCCTCAAGCTGCCATTTGAAATTAGGGAAGGTAGACTCACAGGTTTCCAGTTGCTCCCCATTCAGGCTAAGCTCATATTCATCTTTCAAATGCAATAAACCGTTCGATCCAATTAAGTATCGCTCATAAATACTGTTCTGTGTCGACCATATCCGCTTGCCAGTGAGCCCAACTTCGTCAGTAGGGCGGCATCCTGCATTAAATGACATCCATACATTCGCCATTTGACCTTCGCCAAAATTCATGGAAATGGCCACTTCATCCTCACCCGACCAATTCGKGTTATTGGAGTGTCCTTGCGCATAGACCGACTTAGGGGCTCCGCCATAAGCCCACTGGATGTAGTCCAGAATATGACTGCCCCACAGCGGAATAATAAATCCTCCAATTTTCGATTCGTCCTTCCACCAATCTGCTGCCGGCTTATCCATATGTGCCAAAAGCATCGCATTGATGTTAATCAAATCGCCAATTGCTTTCTTCCTGACCTGGCGTATCGACTCCATCACAGGTTGATAAAAACGCCGGCTTTGCCCAATCATTAACGTAACGTTATTGGCTTCCGCCGCTTCGGCCATCTCTTCCGCTTCCTGCACATTCATCGCCATTGGCTTCTCTACCAGCACATGTTTCCCGGCGCGAAGCGCCTTAATCGAATATTCAGCGTGAATATCATGTGGTAGAAGCAACAAGAACGCGTCAATATCCGGATCATATACCGCATCATCGTAGGAAGTATAGGTATGCACTCCTTCCCATTTC
>NZ_JBFTQB010000274.1:0-6973 GCF_056398785.1 Paenibacillus sp. 01T422
GTGTAAACACAACATTTTTCATATAAATCTTAGAAGTCATACGAATTGCACGTTGTGGCATTCCATCAAGTAAATCGGCAATATTATGCTCCACACGTCTTACTAAACTATTTCGCAGAGCCATATATCCAGCAAAAGAGATAAACGTACATACCATATGCAAAACCCAAAGCGGAAAGATTCGCAGCATGCGTTCGGTACGCGCCAGCTTTTGTTCGTCTGAAGTTAGTTTGGCGATCCAATCATACAAAGCAAATCCTCCTTACCTACGTTGTTAGAAAATGACGTTTATACCGCTTCGTAACCCGCTCTTTTTCCAAAATAATGAAAAAGTCAACTGTCTCAAATAGCTCATCATACGCCGGATCTCCACCAATTTCAGCACCGAGCCATTGGTAGCCTTTCATGAGTGGGGGCAGCTTACGGAACACATCTTTCTCATTACATTCAACTTCTAATCGAACAAGTCCAGGTATCCGGTGGGTCGATAACGGTTCAATGCCGTATCTATTTGTAATCACCTGTTTTTGAAGCAGCATTGTATAAATTAAATTTAAATCTTCTAAATTGCTCATATGTACGCTTGCGCAGCCAATTAAATGGGTATAATTGCGCTCCGTAATATAACCGGCAATTCCTTCCCATAAAAGCTGAATCGCTTTACCGCCGCGATACTCAGGTGCAATGCAGCTGCGACCTAATTCAAGCGTCTGTTCTTTATATGCAGCATACGCCGCTAGATTAAATTCGGTTTCCGAATAAAAGCCGATGCCTTGAAGGGCACGATCTCCTGGAAGCAGACGGTAAGTACCTACAACCTGATCTGTGTCCAAATCTTTCACAATGAGATGATCGCAGTACGCATCATAAGCGTCTTTTTCAAGACCTTCCTCATTGAGCATTCGCATGTTCTTCTCTTCTTCAACGAAAACCTGATACCTTAGTCTCATGGCCTGCTCAATTTCATCTGCGCTGCTTGCAAGCCTAACCGCTAGTTTGGCCTGCTGAGGCGCCGTATTCAGAAGGGGTCCACTCATCAACCTCACGCCTTTCCACTGGATTCTCACTTTTCCATCGTAGCAGAGGTTTATTATGGTTTCGTTTTCGTATTGTGAAAATTTTGTAATGTTTAGATAATTCAAAAAACCGTTTTCGTCACTTTGACGAAAAACGGTTTATCAGAATGTAAGACTATTTTATCCAGTAGTAAATGGGTATGAATAAAATGGACGTCATGATGCCACAAAGCGCCATCGACAGCCCAGCAAAACCGCCCTGCTGCTCCGAATCCTTAACAACTTTTGCAGTCCCTATGCCATGTGCAGCCGTCCCTAAGGCAATTCCGATAGAGATGTCATCTCTTATCTTCAGCCAGTTCAACAAACGCGTGCCAAACATGCTGCCAAACAGACCCGTCATCGTCGTTAAAACCGCAGTAAGTTCTGGAATTGCGCCTAACCGCGTAGCTATTTCGATCGAGATTGGCGAGCTAACCGACTTAGGCAGCATGCTAAGAATGATTGACTGGCTGCCGCCTAGCAGTCCAACTATAGCCGCACTCGATGCGATGCCGGTAATTGAGCCAGCCAATACGCTAAGCATGACGCGCTTCAAATTGGAGCGGATTAAGGATCTGTATTTATATAACGGGACACCTAATGCGACGGTTGCTGGTCCAAGCAGAAGGATTAACACATCCGCCCCTCGTTTAAAGTCTTCAAAAGGAATTCGAAAACCAACTAAAATAAGAATAATAAGTCCAGTGCATACAAAAAGCGGATGCATGAATCGCCATCGCTGATAAATCACATTAGCGAATRCATAAATCAGAACGCTTAATGATAGTCCGAATAAGGGGTGCTGCAGCATATTACCCGCCATATTTCTCCCCTTCCTTACCTAGCTTGGATGATATCCATCCTGTAACAATCAGAACGACCGCTGTCGCTCCGACAATACCGCCACAAATCGCAACCAGATTCGCCCCAATAATCGGTAGAAACAGCAGAATACCAACCGTGTATGGGATAAAAAAAAGCATCATATGCCTTGTCAGCAGCGACGCGGCCTCTTCCACCCATTCAAGCTTGACAAGCTTAGCGAATAAAGCCGCTGTAAACAGCATGAGCCCGATCACGTTGCCAGGAAGCGGCAGGTGCAGGCCCATTTGGATCACATACCCTATGAAATTAAAAGCTAGTAAAATTGCAAAACCAAGCATGTTTTCTCCTTTTCCGCCCAAAAACAGGTTCATCCAGAGTCTTTATAAGCATTTCTTATTTCCCTTAACATAACATAAAAAATCGAGGACATAAAGATAGAAAGCAGTATTTCCGCTGCTGGAATGCCCATTTCGTCACCTCAGTCTACACACCTTTTGGATAGTGTATGAGCAAGAATTGCGAAAATGACTTCTTCTAACATATGGACACGACCTACCTATAAAAAAAGAGACTATCCATCCGGTCATTTCCGACCTTCCGAAATCGTCTCTTCCCATACATCTTATCCTTTGCGCAGCACTTCAAAGCTCCAAAAATCCTTGGCAATATGACTGTTGCTGTGATGATGCTGCGCTTCTTGCAGCAGTTCCAGCACTGCGTCTCCTTGGTAGCGAGAACTGATGTGCGTCATAATCAACGCGTTCGCCCCCGCCTCCTGAGCAATCCTCGCTGCATCCGTAGACGTCGCATGATCAAAAGAATAGGCTAATTCCTGCTTATCCATGGCGAATGTCGCCTCATGCACAAGCACATCTGCGCCTCGTGCCAACAGCTTTGCCCCGCTGCAATAGCGGGTATCGCCGAGAATAACAACAATGCGTCCGGGAATCGGCGCACCAAGGAAATCGGCACCATGCAGCGTGCTCCCGTCCTCGAGCTGAACCGTCTGCCCTTGCTTGAGCTTACCGTAGATCGGACCGGCTGGTATGCCGAGCGCCGTCAACTTATCCAGCATCAGCTTGCCGGGTTGATCCTTTTCAATAACCCGGAAACCGAAGCTTTCGATGCGATGCTCCAAACGCGCCGTTTCAACCTTAAATGTTTCATCTTCGAAGAGGAGTCCCTCTTCCTCGATTTCCACAATCTTTAGTAGGTAGGTCAAATGCGCGCCGCTAACTTCCAGAGACGTCTCAACAAATCGTTTGAGCCCTGGCGGGCCAAACAAGGTAAGTGGTGTATCGCCTCCCAGATACGAGCGACTTGTTAACAATCCTGGCAATCCATACAAATGGTCTCCATGCAAATGGGTGATGAACAGCATCTCGGTACGCCCGAGCTTCACGGGAGAGTTCATAATTTGCTGCTGAGTGCCTTCTCCGCAGTCAAATAGCCAATATGTACCCCGTTCATCCAGCAAGTTAAGAGCAATCGATGTGACATTGCGTTGCTTGGAAGGCATGCCTGCCCCTGTTCCCAAAAAATATAGTTCCACGTTCTAAAACCCCAATCTCTCTGAAAATCACTGTTGGTAACACGGAAAGCGAGGACGCTGCCGAACATGGTGTTCGAGCAAGCTGCCTCGCTTTATGCACTAATTTTTCTTAGCCTACATTGAAATAACGCGCTTCTTTGTGGGCAAAAACAATAGCTGAAACCGATGCTTCCGGCTCCATCATGAATGACTCTGTCAGCTCAACGCCAATATCTTCGGGCTTCAGAAGATTAAACAACTTGGCTTGATCCTCGAGACTAGGACATGCCGGGTAACCAAATGAGAAACGTTGACCGACGTATTTGGCTCCGAATCTCTCTTGCATCGTCATATCAACGCGATCCGCGATCCCCCAGACATCCCTCATAATATGATGGATACGTTCTGCAAATCCTTCCGCTACTTCCAAGGCTGTCGCTTGCAGCGCATGAGACTTCAAGTAATCCCCTTTGTCGCGCCAATCCTTGGCCAGTTCATTAATATCATGCCCAGCTGTTACAAGTAAGAAGCCCACATAATCCATCTGACCGCTCTCTACGGACTTCAAATAGTCAGCTAGACACAGATAAGGTTCTTTGTCTTGACGCGGGAACGTGAAGGTCTCCAGAACTTTGCTGTGATCTTGCGGATCGTAGACAATTACATCGTTTCCACTTGATTGAGCTGGGAAGAAGCGGTACATCCCATGCGCTTTAATGATCCCGTCATTTTGAGCAGCATACAGAATGGAATCGACCGTATCTTTGAGCTGAAGAGCCTTCGTATCCTTATCGCTAAGCAGTGCTTCAACTTTCCCTTTGAGACCGAGATGGTGGCCGAGCAGCATTTGCATATTCACATATGGCATGAGATGGCTAATTGGGTAATCTCTCATGATGTGACGATCCGTATCTTGCGGCATTTGCACAGGCAAATCTTTGGACACGGCAGACGAACTCACACGCGTAAGCTGAGGCAGTTTCTCTTCCTTTTTGCCAGTATCCATGACATCAGATTCCAGACTTTCTCTTAATTCCTGAATAAGACGTTTACGCTGCTCAGGATCACTTAGTCGGTTGGCAATATCAAGCCCGTCCATGGCATCCTTCGCATAGAGCACCACACCTTCGTATTCCGGCTGAATACGCGTTTTGGTGAATTTACGTGTCAGCGCGGCGCCTCCTACAAGGATCGGCACATCAACACCTGCAGTACGTAAATCCTGCGCGGTAATTACCATTTGTTGTGCGGATTTTACCAATAGCCCGGATAAACCAATTGCATCTGCATTCTCTCTGCGCTGTGCTTCAACAATTTGATCTGGCGGTACTTTAATCCCAAGATTTATAATCTTATAGCCATTATTCGACAGGATAATTTCGACCAGATTTTTACCGATATCATGAACGTCGCCTTTAACGGTAGCCAAAATGATTTTACCTTTGACAGCTGTTTCGGATTTCTCCATAAAGGGTTCCAGATAATTAACGGAGGCTTTCATCACCTCAGCACTTTGCAGTACTTCCGCAACAATCAATTCATTACCATTGAAGAGGCGGCCTACTTCTTCCATCCCTCTCATCAGCGGTCCATTGATTACTTCCAGAGGCGAATATGTTTTCAGCGCGATCTCAAGATCTGGAATCAGCCCTTCCTTCGTCCCTTCTACCACATAAGAACCAAGGCGCTCTTCCAAGGATAAATTGGAGATTTTCTCCTTCTTCTCGACCTTCTTCTCACGGAAATGAGCGACAAATTTCGCCAAAGTCTCATCATTCGTATTATAAATCAGTTCCTCAGCCAGTTGACGCTCTTCCTCCGAAATAGAGGCATAACGCTCCAACTTCTCTGTGTTCACAATCGCATAATCGAGACCCGCTTTCGTACAATGGTACAAATAAACCGAGTTCAACACTTCTCGTCCTGCATCCGGCAAGCCGAATGAAATATTACTCAAACCGAGAATCGTTTTTGCTCGTGGATATTTCTCTTTAATCAGCTTAATCCCTTCGATTGTTTCCACAGCAGAACCAATATATTGCGGATCCCCCGAACCGACAGGGAACATATTCGGATCAAAAATGATATCCTCAGGATTCATCCCGTATTTCCCGGTCAAAAGCTCATAAGAACGAGTTGCCACTTCAATTTTCGCTTCACGCGAAACGGCCTGGCCCCGTTCATCAATGAGAATACAAACGACGGCAGCTCCATATCGATGGATGAGAGGTAAAATTCCGGCAAATTTCACTTCGCCATCCTCCAGGTTAATGGAGTTAATAATCGCTTTACCTTGCGAGTACTTGAGTCCAAGTTCAATAATGTGATCATACGTGGAGTCAATCATCAAAGGTACTTTCACCTTTTTGACCACTTGCTGCATGAACTCTTCTACCGCGTAAGCCTCATCAATATCCGTATCCTGCAAGTTGATATCAATGACGTGTGCACCGTTTTTCACTTGGTTACGCGCAATCTCTGAGCCTTCTTCAAACTTGCCTTCTTTAATCAAGCGCTTGAATTTACGCGATCCCGAAATATTCGTTCGTTCACCGACCATGATTGGACGATTTTCAGGTTCGATAAATAAAGTTTCAATCCCCGAGACAGCAGGTAAATGTGTACCATATTCCGTTCTTGGTTTGTATTCACTAAGCGTTTCTGCCATGGCACGAATGTGCTCAGGCGTTGTTCCACAACATCCACCAGCGATATTGAGCCAGCCTTGCTCTGCAAATCCTGCCATTTTCTTGGCCAAGGATTCTGGCGACTCATGATAATGTCCGTTCTCATCAGGCAATCCGGCGTTCGGATAACAGCTGATTGCAGTTTCTGCAATACCCGCCAGTGTTCGAATGTGATCCCTCATGAATTCAGGGCCCGTAGCGCAGTTCAATCCCATAGAAATAGGTTTCAAATGTTCGAGCGAAATATAAAACGATTCGATATTTTGCCCAGCCAATGTAGTGCCCATTGGTTCAATCGTTCCCGAAATCATAATCGGAAGCTCAAAGCCCAACTTTTCGTAAGCCCTGCGAATACCAATGCTTCCCGCTTTCACGTTCAGCGTATCTTGCGACGTTTCCAGAAGAATCGCATCTACCCCAGCTTCACATAAAGCTAAAGCTTGCTCGTAATAACTTTCCTCCAGCTGTTCGAACGTAACGCCTCCGGTTACTGATAAGGTCTTGGTCGTTGGCCCCATTGCCCCTACGACATATCGCGGCCATTCCGGCGTGGAATATTTGTTCGCTGCCTCGATAGCAAGTTTGGCTGCAGCGAGGTTCAACTCGCGGTGACGGTCTTGCAAATCATACTCGGCAAGTACGACACTTGTTGTTCCGAACGTGTTTGTTTCTATCATATCCGCGCCTGCGGCGAAATAAGCTTCATGAATCTTACGAATCACATCTGGGCGAGTTACGCATAGAATTTCATTACAGCCGTCTAAATCATCGCCTCCGAAATCTTCAGCTGTCAAATTCTCTTGCTGAATCATGGTACCCATGGCGCCATCGAGGATCATGATCTTTTTCTTTAGCTGCTCTTGAATCGGTGG
>NZ_JBFTQB010000275.1:0-6941 GCF_056398785.1 Paenibacillus sp. 01T422
ATTCACACCCGTCTCATAGGCTTTGTCCAAAATTTCGAAAGAAGCCTTTTTGTCCGCTTGATTACCAAAGGTCATTGTTCCCAAACACAAACTGGTTACTTTTAATCCCGTATTTCCTAGGGAACGTATTTCCATTAGATCACCTCTTCCGAAGTGAATGCTTCTTTTGCAACCATAATGGCTGACATTGCTTTCGGCCAACCTGCATAGAAGGCAAGATGAGTCATCACTTCGATTAGCTCTTTTTCCGACAAACCGTTTTGTTTTGCCAAATTCAAATGATTTTTCATCTGCTGCGTATTTCCGCCGGTGATTAAGCTTGCAACGGTAATCAAACTTCGATCGCGCGGAGAAAGTCCCTCCGCTTCCATACATCTCCAAATAATACTTCGTCGGTTAATTCGACCAACTTGGGCGCGAAATTTCCGATCGCTTTCTGAGCTATAGTAAGTTCTTTGGAATCTGACATTTTATATCGCTCCCTTTAACATTTATTATGTAACAATTGTTTAAGAGAACGTTATCCCATTCGTCTCACATGTTTGCCTAATCCTCTCGTTGCTACTTTCGCACTTGATGATTGTTATATATAATGGGATCATCAAAGCTCAACTCGCAAGGAGGATACTATGTCAGGACAAATTGATGAACTCAAGGATGAACTCGCCGAGCTGATTGAGCGACATGCGGGTCAAAACGGTGTTTACGAGACAGGGATTCCCTCTTTATTTATTGTTCGTGCCTCGCAAGTGTCTCAGCCTGTTTACAGAGTATACAAACCTTGCTTTTGTTTTATCRCTCAAGGTTATAAAGACGTACTGCTGTCCCAAGAGCGATTCGAATATGGTCCTGCCGACTATCTGGTATCGCTTCTCCCGATAAGCCTTATCTTAGCTTAAAGCTGGAATTTACACAGAATCAAATATTAGAGGTTTTAAATGAGGGAAACATTCAAATCGCTCCGCAAGAAAGTACCCAACGGGCGATGTTTGTCGGCGAGATCGAGTTATCCATATTGGATGCGATCATGAGATTGTCTCGTTTACTAGACAAACCAGAAGACATTCCGTTCCTGGCTCCCTACTATACGAAAGAAATTTTATACAGACTTCTTCAGGGTCAGTACGGCACTACGCTGGCGCAAATCGCGATGGAAGGTAGCAATACCTACCGAATCAGGGAAGCTATCGATCAAATTATCAATAACATGGATAAACCTTTACCAATCGAGGAGCTTGCTGAACTAGCCAATATGGGGGTTTCTACGTTTCACAGGCACTTCAAAGAAGTAACTGCCATGAGTCCGCTTCAGTTTCAAAAACAGCTGCGATTACAGGAAGCGCGTCGCCTATTAATGTCCGAATCAACGGATGCCGCCGATGTTGCTTTCCGGGTAGGCTATGAGAGTGCATCGCAGTTCAGCCGTGAATATTCCCGTATGTTTGGTTTTCCACCTAGAGAAGATATCAAGCGCTTGAAGGCGGGCTACGATCAAAGGGTCAACGCGTAAAGCAAGTCAAACAGAGAGCAGTAGCTTAGGCGACTGCTCCCTGTTTGACTTTATTTATGTGGTACCGAGAGGTTTAGGCAAACATTTGAGACGATTGGGATAACGATCCCTTTATCATCTAATGCATAATAAGAATGTGAAAAGTATTGCTGTTGTGGATATGATTGAATAAACTTGCACATAATCATACAAAACTGGAGGATTTTATATGCAAAAAGTAGTCTTGAACAATGGTATTGAGATGCCGATACTCGGATTTGGTGTATTTCAAATTCAAGATTTAAATGAATGTGAGCAAAGCGTTTATGACGCTATTATGGCAGGATATCGTCTGATTGATACAGCTGCCTCTTATCTCAATGAAGAAGCCGTTGGCAGAGCGATCAAACGGAGTGGTGTGGCAAGAGAGGAATTATTTATCACTACGAAACTTTGGGTACAAGATGCAGGTTATGAACGCACAAAGAAAGCATTTGAACAATCTCTGAGAAGATTGCAATTGGATTCTTTGGATTTGTACTTAATTCATCAGCCATTCGGCGATGTGCATGGTTCATGGCGTGCTATGGAGGAATTGTATCGTGAAGGAAAGGTACGTGCAATTGGCGTTAGTAACTTCCATGAGGATCGTCTGATCGATCTGATCATTCATAATGAAATAGTTCCTGCCGTAAACCAGGTTGAAACACATCCGTTCAATCAACAAATCGAAAATGCAAATTTCATGAAAGAAAATACTGTTCAGATCGAATCCTGGGCGCCTTTTGCTGAAGGAAAAAATAACTTGTTCCAGAATGAGGTATTGGTAAATATAGCTGAAAAATATAACAAATCCGTTGCTCAGGTAGTTTTGCGTTGGTTGACACAAAGGGAAGTTGTTGTAATTCCAAAGTCTGTTCGTAAAGAAAGAATTATCGAAAACTTCAACATCTTTGATTTTGAGTTAAGCCAAGAAGATATGGCGTCGATTACTACATTAGATACGAAACAGAGCTTGTTCTTTTCGCATCGCGATCCTGAAAAGGTGAAATGGCTTGGTACCCGTAAACTCGACATCTAACAATGACTATTTATCCTCAGCTCCATTATTTCTACGATTTTATAAAATTAGGCAAACGATTTTTGTTATCGTTTGCCTTTTTGTATTTATTCAATATTTTGTATAAAAACATATAATGTTAGCTGCATCTAAGCTTGTTGTTGGCTCGTCTGCGAATAGGACAGCGGGGTCATTCATTAAGGCTCATATCAAACCTCGGGGTTGCACGGTCTTTGATTCGAATTTTGATTTGTCATCCGTTCGTGTCTCCTTTAATATTATTTTCAAAGAAGGAATCGCTTTCAATCGTCCGAATAGTATGTAGATGGCTATGACTTCGAAGGGAGACAGCGCAATGTTAAAACAATGGAGGCCGAATACGTTTTTCTTCAAAATTTTCACAGGCTTCTCGATCGTGATCTTACTTCTCGTTTCCGTTAATTATTTAACCTCCGTCTACTTTCGCAGCAAGGTCGAAGGAGAAATTATTCACTATAATCAAACAACGATAAATCAAACCGTCGATGCCTATGAAAACTATTTAAAAACAATGAGCGGCATGCTCTCCAATCTGCTTTTTGACGATAAAATTGCTACTTTGTACAATCAATTCGCTCAAAATGCCCCCCAGCAAGTCGACTATCTAAAGGTGGATGAAGTTCTTGGAATGCTGCGCTCCAATGTGTCTAATCCCTCTTTTCATTTGGACAACCTCATCATCCTATTTAGTTCCGGAACAATATTAGAAAAAGATGGAATTAGTTCAAACTCACGTATGTTTACTCGCTTCTATGTATCTGAGCAGTATCCTGCTTCTTTCTGGCATGCTCAGCTTACAGTCGGCGCCCACAAGGCTAAGCTATTGGCGATGGACAGCTTTCAGGTCGGTTTCGCTGCCCAATCCAGCAAATTAATTCCCTATGTTATCTATAACGAGCAAAAGCATTTCAGCATCATCGCCCTTATTAATGCCGATAGCTTATATGACGATCTTCAACGAACAGTCGATTCCACCTTTGTCATCAAGGACGGCCAAGAACAAATTTACGATACGAAATCTTCCTCTTCGACGGAACTGATCACTCATTTTTATTCGTTTACGGAGAAAGGCAAGTTTTCAGGGCTAACTTATACCATGAATGTGCCAAATGAAAACATACGAGCGCAAACCGTTCATATGAATATGACACTTATGCTCATCTGTTTGATTGCTCTTATCGCAAGTCTCTTTGTTTCCTACTTGTTCAGTACCAACATTCATCGGCCAGTTAAGCAAATCTTGGTATCGATTGAAGAGCAAGGGTCCGTACTTCCGCCAAGCAAAATTATCGAATTCAATACCATAAGTCAAAAGATTAGTGATTTGACGCAAGAAAAAAGTGAGGTTCAAAAAGAATTATTAAAGAAAACGAAATTACTGACCAATTACGGATATATCAGCAAGCTGAAAAACATCCAATCCGATCTGAAGGAATGGACCGATTTCCCTGTCATTAGCGGCTCAATCCTCATGATCTTGTACCGTCTGGATTTCAGAAGCAATATGTCCGAGCAGAGTCAAGGTTCTTACGAAAAGGCGGCTGCCTACTACACCCAGTTCATCGACATGATCATAAAAGAGAATTTTAAATTGTCGCATTCCTTTCAACCGGAGACCAACCAAATTCTTTCTCTCATCTTTGCGGATACTGATCGAGATAAAGTTCGTCAGACGATGGATTACCTGAAGCAAGTTTTCGATAAGGACAACCACTTGTGCCTGATTATCATTGCTGTCAGCTCGTTATTCGAATCGTCGTCTGACATTAATGCCGCCTATCAAGAGGTGCTGGACATGGCGAATGGAGCCAAACTGACGGAGGAGACCCAAATCTTGTACGAACGTCCCCTCCTTACCAACCCATTTGTCTTTTCCGTCATTCAAGAGCAACAATTTAATGCAGCTCTTCATAACGGCGATCTTTCCACTTGCTTGCAGATCGTAAACACCATGTTCAGCTTGATGGTTAACAAAGGAGCAAATTCCTTTCAATTCAAGCAATTCTCAGAAATGGTTGTCGCCAAGACCTTGAATTTCATGGAGTTGCTGGCGATTAAGGCCGACTTTCTTTCCACATCTAACTCGGATTCGCCATTTAAGGAATTGAAGCGTTGTGACACCTTGGAACAATTCAGATCATTTTTTTCTGCCTTTTTTCAGAAATCCGTCGATCTTATTCATGATAAAAAAGCGGAAAAAGACGAAACGATTGATTTCGTATTCAAGTTACTAGAAAACGACTCCTCAGCAGAGATCTCGCTTGAATGGATCGCCGATCGGTTGAATCTTACCGCTTCCTATTTATCGCAATATATTAAAGATAAAACTGGAACGACGTTCAGCGATCACCTGAATCAGGTGCGTATTCGAAAAGCTAAGCAGCTCTTGGACGATACCGGGCTTAGCATTAATGAAATTAGCGAGCGTCTCGGTTACCAGAACGGAACCTCTTTTATTCGGATGTTTAAAAAATCAATCGGAGAGACACCAGGCAGTTACCGTAAAAAGAACGGTACTGACTTTGATTAACCCTACTTCCAGGCTGCGAACCCGGCTCGTTCTTTTCTTGCCTTATAGTGCGGCGAAACAATCGGCGGGGTGCCTGCCTGGTTAACCAGCTGGGTGCCTTCAACGAAACCGGCCTTTCGCTCGTCTAGGATGACGATCAACTCATATCGCAATTTCTCCAATGTAAGGCGGTATTCCCCCTCCCCGGATAAATCCCTGCACTCGCCGAGATCGTCTTGCAAGTGAAATAGCTGTTCAGATCCTATGCGCGGAAACCACACATATTTATAGATGCCGTCTGTCAAGTAATGCATCTCATTGTCATCTGCATAACAAGCGCAATGCTCACCATGAATAAAGACTCTTTCCATCACAGGGTGACCCTCCATAGCCCCAAGCAGACTCAACCCGTCAATTCCCTCTGGAATAGCCAATCCCGCTGCTTCAAGACATGTCGGCATAATATCCTCCAGGGATACCGGCACATCCGATCTGTCCACGCTCTTGAAGTCTCTGCCTCTCGGGTATCGAATGATTAGCGGTATATGCGCCGAGCCCTCGTAGGCATACGTTTTGCGCCATAGGTTATGGTCTCCGAGCATATCCCCATGATCCGATGTGAAAATAATCAACGTTTCATCCAATAAACCCGAATTCCGCATATAGATGAGCAAGCGTCCGATTTGGTTGTCGATATGCGAAATTGCGCCATAGTAGCCCGCTCGTGCCCGATGCGTTTCTTCTTCGCTTCGTTTCCCGCGCCATGCATCCGGTTTAGCGGCGTCCGCAGGGACGTCATGGAGGCGAGACCACTCTCCAAGAAATGGCTTGGGCAGCTTTTTGCCCATAAACATATCGAAATAAAATTGCGGCGGATCATAAGGTGAATGCGGGCGGGCAAACGATGTTTTGAGAAAGAAAGGTTTAACCGGATCCCGTTCTTTTAAAAACTTAATTGATTCATTAGCCGTCCAATTGGTCGGATGTAAAAATTCCGGCGCATGGTACGGTCTTGCCATCCAAGAGTTCCAATCGATGCCATGGTCCACGAAGCCGTAGTCGCCCGTTTTGTTTTTTTCGAACCATTGCTGGTAGTCTGAAACGAAACCAACCGACTCCACTCTGCCAGATTCATCTAATACGGTATTGTGAAAGCCATTCAGCGTGCGCTGAGGCCAGAAATGCATTTTCCCAATGCCTTGGGTATGATAACCCTCTTTGGCGAACTCGCCAGGCAGTGTATGGGCAAACCCTACCCCCATAGGACCTTGTCCACGTCCCATCCCTAGGACGCCTGTATGCCATGGATGCATCCCTGAAATCAGCGATGCTCGCGCTGGCACACAGGAAGGCGATGTCGTATAGGCATGGTTAAAAACTGTACCTTCCGAAGCCAACCAATCCAGATTGGGCGTGTACGCCGCCTCGTTTCCATAGCACCCTAAGGTATCCCAGCGTTGTTGATCCGTCATGATTAAAAGGATATTCATTGGCTTCATGCTGCTCTCCTCCCCCTCTTCGATCAGCCTTTCACGGAGCCGATCAAAGCCCCTTTCACGAAATATTTTTGAATGAATGGGTAAATGATTAATAGCGGTAACGTAGATACCATAATGGTTGCGTATTTCAGTGCGTCTTCGGCAATCAGCAGGCTATCAGAGACTGCACCTCCATCTCCATTGAATTGCCCTGCCAGTACAATCTGGCGTAAAAAAACTTGAAGCGGGAACAATTCTTCCTTTCTAAGATAAAGCAACGGGCCCATAAAATTGTTCCAAATCCCGACCGCATAGAATAAACCTATTGTGGCTAACGCTGCTTTGGACAGAGGGAGGACAATGCGC
>NZ_JBFTQB010000276.1:0-6934 GCF_056398785.1 Paenibacillus sp. 01T422
CAATGGGTCGAAGAACGGACTACAGAACTAGTAGATGCCCATGAGAAGCTGCTAAAGTCTCAGGACCATTTCAAGAAAATGTTCATGCTCTCCCCTTCTTTGATGGCCATCCGCCGTCTGCCGGATCTTACTTATATCGAAATAAATGAAAGCTGGAAGCAATATACGGGGTATGGCGACGAAATCATTGGCACCAATATGGATCTATACCGAACGGATTCCGGAGAATCCATGAGCTGTGATGAGGTTGTTCATAACTACAAAGTGAAATATGAAACCAAAGCCAAGGAGACACGGACGGCTCTTCTCTCTACGGAGATCATCGATATCGAGAATGAGAGCTGTTTGCTGCAGGTGGCAGTCGACATTACGGAGAGTTTGCGTTTTGAGACGGAGATGGCACGACTTGCTCAGCTGAATCTGGTCGGGGAAATGGCCGCTGGCATCGCCCACGAAATCCGTAATCCGATGACGACGATACGCGGCTTTCTGCAATTGTTTCGTGAAAACGATCGCAATATGCAAAAAGAGTACATTCCGATTATGCTCGAGGAGCTGGATCGGGCTAACGAAATCATTACCGAATATTTGTCGCTGGCCAAAAATAAACAATCTCATCAACAGCCGGATCAAATTAATCGGATCATCGAGATGCTACTTCCCCTTATACAAGCTGAAGCTGTAATGTCTGGCAAGCACGTACAGTTCCAATTCGTTGATTGCGCTGTTATTCATCTTGATGACAAAGAAATGCGGCAGCTAATTCTTAATATGTGTATGAATGGGCTTGAGGCGATGACGATTGGCGGGACGCTTACCATCCAAACCTTCGAAGAAAACGGATATGTCGTCTTGTTGATTTCGGACGAGGGGACAGGCATTGATGAGAAGCATCTGGAGAAGCTGGGACGCCCTTTCTTCACAACGAAGGATGAAGGCACAGGTCTTGGCCTAGCCATCTGCTACAGCATCGCTGCTAGGCACAAGGCCTCTATTGAGGTGCAGTCCAGTTCGGAGGGGACGACTTTTCTTATTCGTTTCCCTATTCCTGAGGATAGAATCGAACTTAATTAGGATCATTCATGCTGGCTGCGTTGTGCGCGGATTGGTTGAGGCAATCTCCGCGGCATTACGCGGATCAATGGCAATGGCACGGACAAGGTAATGGCAAAAAAAGACCATAGAACTAAGCGGAATCCGCTTGGTTTTACGGTCTTTTTTGATCTGGGATCTCCTACGACAGTAATAATTCAGTCGAGCCTTGGGAATAGGGCAACGGAGTGGATTGATTGATTACTTAATCACTCCATTAATTATGCCGATTACTACTGCTGTTTTCTGCATCTGAGCCACTCTAGTGTGATTAAATGGAATTTCTACCGCTAATTCCACCATTTCCTGCCAAAATCGTCCGCCAGCCCGATTTAGATGCAGTTTCTACCGTTATTTCGTCCGATTGCCCGGCGTAGCGCAGAATAACGGTAGATTTTACCTCTGTTCAGCTGAGGCAGCGTGCTTAGGACTGTTTCGGCTTTTCGGCTGAGTCATCGGGAACTGACTACGGGGCGGATTGGTGGATTGGTGGATTGGTGGATTGGTGGATTGATTAATTGATTGAATATCGACTGTTTGATTACTTAATCAATCCATCATTTACGCCGAATACTACTGCTGTTTTCTGCATCTGAGCCACTCTAGTGTGATTAAATGGAATTTCTACCGCTAATTCCACCATTTCCTGCCAAAATCGGCCGCCAGCGACGATTTAGATGCAGTATCTACCGCTATATCGTCCGATTGCCCGGTATAGCGCAGAATAACGGTAGATTTTACCTCTACTCCAGCTGAGACAGCGTGCCTTAGAACTTTTTAGCTGAGTCATCGGGGACTCTGCCCACCTATCAGGGGAAACCAGTTATTCCACTCAAAGTGTAACTACAGGATCTCATTCGACCACTGAGGCACGTTATTCAAATGAAACCGGCAAATAAACGACCGTAGTTCATCTAGCAGACGGAAAATGGTACTTACAGGGGGAATAGCAGACTCTAGTTTCCAAAATAAAAAAAGACCACCCAAAAGTAGAAATCCTACCTCGGACAGCCTATCTTTTATAGAACCATAAAACGTTACACGTTCAAATCTTTACGTTTCCCAGTCACCATATAAATAACGCCTTCACCAATATTGGTCGTGTGATCCGCTACCCGCTCCAGGAAATGCGCAACTAGCAGCAAATGAGTCAACTGACGATTACGGTGATAATCGGAATTCATCATCCCCATCAACTCTGTCATCACAGTGCTGTACATTTTATCTACACGATCATCCTTCTCAGCTAGAGCTGCAGCACGATGAACATCGCGCTCCGTGTAGGACAGAAGGCTCTCTTGCAGCATTTCGATGGCGATATTCGCCATCTGTGGAATCGTTTCAAGAGGCTTCACAAGTTCTTCTCCCGCAAAGCGGATCGTAATTTTGGCGATGTCTACCGCATGATCGGCAATACGCTCCAAATCAATGGCAATTTTGAGTGCTGTGCCAATAATGCGCAGATCACTTGCCATAGGCTGCTGCAAAGCAATGAGACGCAGCGACAGTTCATCAATCCTCGTTAAATAATCATCGATCTGATCGTCATTGTTAATCACTTGCTGTGCAGCTTTCTCATCGAGCGTTGCGAGGGAGTTAACGGACGTAAGAATCAATTCCTTGACGCTTTCCCCCATCTCAAGTAGTTCTTTTTGCAACAAAGTTAATGATTGATGAAACCCGGGTCTTGCATCCATGTACGTTGCCCCTTCCAGTAATTATTAGCCGAATCTTCCAGTGATGTAATCTTCGGTACGTTGATCGTTCGGATTTGTAAAGATTTTATCTGTTTTGTCAGTTTCGACTAGGTACCCGTTCAAGAAAAAGGATGTCATATCGGAAATCCTAGCAGCTTGCTGCATGTTGTGAGTTACGATAATGATCGTATATTTGTCTTTCAGGGTTTGTGTAAGTTCTTCTACTTTCAGCGTTGAAATTGGGTCTAAGGCCGAAGTCGGCTCATCCATCAAAAGAACATCCGGCTCGACTGCGAGCAAACGAGCGATACATAAGCGCTGTTGTTGCCCACCTGACAATCCAAGCGCGGATTTGTTCAAACGATCCTTAACTTCATCCCATAACGCGGCTTGTACAAGACTGCGTTCTACGATTTCATCGAGCAATGATTTTTTCTTGATGCCGTGAATGCGTGGACCATAAGCAATATTGTCATAGATACTCATCGGAAAAGGGTTAGGACGTTGGAATACCATTCCCACTCGCTTACGCAATGAAACTACATCAGAATCAGAACCATAGATGTTATGGCCGTCTACTGCTACATTTCCAGTAATACGAACGCTGTCAATCAAATCATTCATCCGGTTCAATGTACGTAGGAACGTTGATTTCCCACAGCCTGACGGTCCGATCAATGCCGCGATACTACCTTTTTCAATCGTCAAGTCGATATCATGAAGCGCGTGATTCTCACCGTAAAATAAATTCAATTTATCTGCTTTGATCTTTGTTTTTGTCATGGTTGAAGTCGACATTGTTATTTCCCCCCGGAAAGTCTTTTTTGTAAGATTCGGCTTGGTATGCTGACCAACAGGTTAAAGATAAGTACAACGATCAGAAGCAACGCGGCACTTCCCTTGGCAATGTCTTTCGCATCTGGAACAAGCGCTTCAGCACCCACATACCAAAGATGAACGGATAACGTCTCACCCATGTTCAGCGGGTTGAAATCTGGGAAGAACCGGGAAACCGATAACCCAGCTGTGTAAATAAGAATCGCGGATTCACCTAATGCACGACCTGCAATCAGCGTGATTCCTGTAATCAAGCTAGGTAGTGCTGCGGGAATAAGTACTTTACGAATCGCCTGCCACTTGGTCGAACCCAGCGCTAAGCTTGCTTCCCAATAGGACTCCGGAACCGTGCGGATCGATTCTTCTGTGACCCTCACCATTACTGGCAAGTTCAACAGGGCAACCGTCGCCGCGCCGCCGATAATGGAAAACTTCAGCCCGAGCAAATTGGCGAATAGCAAGAATCCAAACAATCCAAAAACGATGGAAGGTACAGAAGACAAAGCCTCTACGGAAATACGGACAAGATCAGTAAACCAATTTTTTTGTGCGTAAATAGCTAAGTATATGCCTGAGAATAATCCGATTGGAATAGAAATCAAGAGAGATAGGAACAAGACATAGAAAGAGTTGAACAGTTGAGGCCCGACTCCTCCTCCAGCCTTGATCTCTTCAGGCTTTCCGAAGATGAAATGCCAGGACAGATGAGGAATGCCATCCCCTAGAATTCGAATGAGAAACCAAGCCAAAATTCCTATGATAACAATGCCTGATGCCCAAAAATATACCGTAGCAATCCGGTCTGTTGATTTACTTGTCATTTCACTTCACTCCTTTTGGCAACAACACGAATTATGATGATTAAGGATAAGGAGATTACAAGTAAAAGCAGCGCCATCATGTATAAGGCATTGTTCCATGTTGATCCGTAATTCGTATTACCCATGTCCTTGACGATTGCCGTTGTTAGTACGGTGGTAGAATCCAATAGCGATTTTGGCATTTGTGGCGAGTTACCAATTACCATGAATACAGCCATGGTTTCTCCAATTGCACGGCCCATCCCCAGAATAATTGCAGTTAAAATACCCGGTCTAGCAGCCGGCAGCAACACGCGCCACATCGTTTGCCAGCGTGTTGCTCCAAGCGCTAGAGATGCTTCCTCCAGACGGCCAGGAAGTGCGCGGATAGCGTCCTCTGAGATGGAGAGAATAGTTGGTAGAATCATAATCGCTAATATGATAGAAGCAGGCAGTATGCCGTAAGCGACATCGCCAGTTACTTTACCTAAGAAAGGAACAATGACTGTCATCCCGATCAAACCATAGACGACCGAAGGAATCCCTACGAACAGATCAGTCGCTGGACGCATGATTTCGCGCATCCATTTTGGAGCAATTTTGGCCATGAATAATGCGCCGGACAAAGCCAGCGGTACTGAAATGACGACAGAAACAAGCGTCATCAGCAAGGTGCTGTATAAGAAAGGAAACGCTCCGAATTTATTCGAGCCTGGTGTCCAGTCCGTCGAGAAGAAAAACTCTAAAGGACTTACTCCCTGAAATGTCTTGATCCCTTGCATACCTACGAAAACAATGATTGAGAAAATAATCGCCGATACAAGAGCAGCACTAATGACAAACACCCATCGCATGATGCTGTCTTGTCTATGTTGTCCTCGGGTCCATTTGGAAACAACTGGACGGCTTTTGCTGTCTGAACTCGCACTTGATAGTTTGTCTGCTACGGAATTCACTGGGTTAATCCCCCTTTATTTAATACCACATGCCCTAACATGTCATACTGTTATGATAGGACATGATTGTCATTGGATCATTAATGAATTGTAAAGGCAATGTAAAAGTTTAATCATTCGTGATCTCGCATAGCAAAAAGAGCGCCCGCATGATGCGTACGCTCTTGATGAGAAATCCGATTATTTTTTAAGCAAATCAGCAGGCAAGAATTTCAAATCACGAACTTGTTTACCTTGGAATTCTTTGCTGGACATATACTCGATGAAAGCTTTAGCTGGATCTTTTGCTTCACCTTTCGTGTACATGTGCTCAACACCAAATAGTTTGTAAGTACCGTTTTTGATGTTTTCTTCGGAGAAAGCAACTCCGTCAAGTTTCAATGCTTTAACTGTATCGTCGATGTAAGGAGTATCAACATAACCGATGGAGCTGGATTGACCAACTACAGCTGTTTTCATTGCACCACTGTTTTCTTGTGTAATACCGTCTTTTGTGAAATCTTTACCATCAAGGATGATCGTTTTCACTAGTGTACGGGAACCTGAGCTATCTGGACGGTGTACAAGAACGATTTTCGCATCGTTACCGCCAACTTCTTTCCAGTTCGTGATTTTACCCATGTAGATGTCAGCTGCTTGTTGTTTTGTTACGTTGTCTACTTTAACGTCTTTGTTAACGATGAATGCGAAAGGAGCGATTGCTACTTGGTGGTCAACTAGACCTTTATCTTTATATTCAGCGCCTGGCTCTACGTCGGAGTTACCGATATCGGAAGTGCCATCAGCTACGTTTTTAATTCCTGTGCCTGAACCACCAGCTGTAACGTTGATCGTTACTTTTGGGTTCTTTTCCATAAATTCAGTTGCCGCTTGCTTAACTAGTGGAAGCAATGCGCTTGAACCGGAAGCAGTGATCGTACCAGTAAGTTCTGTTTTAGGTGTATCAGAAGGCTTAGCAGACGCTGTAGCAGCTGTAGTTGCAGCAGGTGTTGCGGAAGCAGCGCCGTTTGTTTCTGTTTTAGCTCCGCATCCAACCAATGACCCCATCATTAATACCGCGGATAGAGATAATGTAATTCCTTTTTTCGACATGAACTTGAACATAGTCAGCATGTCCTCCTTTTATTTTATGTTGCTTCTCTAGTTAGTTTCGATTTCAATTGTTTGTCCCTCGCAACTAACTTACAAATACATCGTAACAATCGAATGTAAATTCCAAACCCATGAAACGTAAACGTAATGTAAAACTTTTTCATAGGACTTTCGATAGAGTTGTATGGTTAATTTTACATCTTATTAACACAGTTCGACGCTTTAGTTAATAGAAGTCTCCTATATTTATAAGTAGAAACAAGAAACGCGTCATATCTTGTCTATTTATGGGGGGATGAATGTGAGCCGGTTATTTTTCTTCAATATGACCATGCGTTCCAAATTAATCGTCAGTTTCAGTGGGGTGCTCTTGATTTTTCTAGCTGTAGCTTATTTCAATCTTCATCAGGTTAGTCAAATCAAACAACATATGAATGATCAGAACGACAAGGTGGAACTC